>JAYEOP010000287.1 GCA_034723125.1 Bacteroidota bacterium
TTTTTGCGATATTTTTATCTTTCTCAACTCACTGATGCTAAGGCATCGCCTCGTCTCAAAAAATAAAAATCTCATCAAAAATCTTAGAAATCATAAAATTTGATAGTTTTCTTAGAGGCACTAGTTATTGTTCTTTTTCATTAAAAATTTCAAAATATTCTTTAAAAATAAACTTTCTATTTCTTTTAAAGCCTGTGTATTCTTCAATTATTTTCAATTCAACAAAGTTTGTTAATAATCTATTTGCTGTTGAATGTGCAATTTGAAGTTCTTCAACCAACTTACTTGCTGTAATTATGGGATTCTCAAATAATATTTTCAGAACAGAAATACCTTTCTCTGTTTTACTACCAAGTTTTGCTAATCTATTTTTCTCAATATCTGCTTTTAGATCTATTATATCTTTAAAAACTTGAATTGATGACTTTGATGTTTCAACTACCCCAACAAGAAAAAACTTAATCCACTGTTCTAAATCGTTTTTTAATCTCACATTCATTAAATTGTCATAATAGTAACTTCTATGTTTTTCAAAAAAATCAGATAAGTATAGTGCTGGTTTTCTCAAAACTTCATTACTAACAAGGTATAGGGTTATTAATAGTCGACCTAATCTACCATTTCCATCAAGAAAAGGGTGTATTGTTTCAAATTGATAGTGTGCTATTGCAATTCTTATTAAATGAGGAACATAAATATCACGATTATTTAAAAAGGCTTCTAAATCTCCCATCAAATCAGATACTTCTGTATGGTGAGGTGGAATATAAACAGCATCTTTTAAAGTTGCTCCCAAGCAATTTTGGCTTTTCCGAAACTCTCCTAGCAATTTATGTTTTCCTCTTACTCCTTTTAACAATACTTTATGAGTATTTCTTAAAAGTCTATTTGATAGAGGCAAGCTTTCAAGTTCCGAAATGGAATAATTAATTGCATTAATATAGTTTTGAACTTCGTTCCAATCGTCTCTTTTTTCGGGATCAATATCATTCTCCTTTAAAAGAGCTTCTTCCATATTTGTTTTTGTTCCTTCTATACTACTTGATGTTGTTGCTTCTTTTGAGATATGCATTTTGATAAAAAAGTCAACATCTGGTATCAATTGAGAAAAGGCATTTAATTCTCCTAATAATCTATCTGCTTCTGATAGCAATTGATTTATTTGAGGTGATGAAATTATCCATTCTTTTGATACTTTTTCAGGATGAAATGATGAATATTCAAGCTGTTTTCTATATTTTCCTGCAATAAAATTTTTAATATCCATAATTTAATTTTTTGCAAATATAGGAATTTATATTTTCGTTTTGTATCTATATTGAAAATAAAAGTTGTTGTATTTTCATTATTTCTAATTGTTGAAAGGCTTGGTGGTACCGACCAAAAGGGGCGGGATAAATTGTGAGAACTGCACTTTGTTAGCCGTAGTTTTAACGAAGGAATACTGGCGGAGATTACTCAGTCAGCCGCCTACTCGATTAGGCACTGGCATTCATTGTCTCCTGTCATTTTATCTTTCAAATTTGCTACTCTTTTCATTTCTTCCTGTGCGTTGGCAAGACATACTCTTTTGCAATTTTTGGTCAAGCGTTGGCTCGTGTGAATTGCAAATGTGTATGGCTTTCGGGTCGGCTATATTATTTTCAGCCATATTAATATTGCTCCTATACCACCAATTCCAATTAATCCTAAAATAACAAACAGAAGTGTTTTTATAATCTTGTTTTGTTTTTCTTGAAAATTAAATCTTTGTGTAATTTCTTCAAGGTTTTTACTAACTTTTTGTTCAATAGTATCTAATCTTGTCGGGAAATTAATTGCTTCAAGTGTTTTTACAAGATTGTCAGTAGCTTCAACCGTCTTCCTGTAATTCTCTAATAATCTTTTTGTTTCAACTAATTTCTCTCGATTAGTTTGGTCAATTTGAGAACCAGTTGTTTCAAAATGAATAACACCTTCCTTAATTTGTAATTCTGTCTCTCTTTTTAATTGCTCAACAGATGTTTTATACAAATCAAAAATTTTCTCAGTATATGTTGAATAATTATTCTGTACTTCTTTTAGTTCAGAAATCACAACCTGAGCAGTTTTCTTAGTGTCATCAATATAATCCGTTACTTTTTTAAGTCTGGATAATTCTTTTTCGAGCAATGCTAATTGCTCATTAATTTGCTCTTTCATACTCACCTATAAATTTAGTATTAAATGCTTCAATCCAATTTGTGTGTAATTTATGATACAACACATCTTCAATCTCGGTTATATTTATATCTAACTCTGTATCAAAATCAGATAGTTTTTCTTTGAAATAGTTTACTTTTTCAGTAACAGACAAAATATCTTCATTTTCAGTTTTGCTCAATTTGATAAAGCCATTAAAAAAATCTGATTGAGCTTCTTTAATAAAATCTTCATTCTCCTTTTCGATAATAAATATTGTAAATGCTTTTAGAAGAATGAAAACGTAGTTATCAGGTCGTTGGACTAAAAGAACTGTTGATGCACCACGTAAATGTTTTAAATTATTAATCTCACCGCCACGGTCTTGTCTAACTAATTCCATATATTTCTTTACAATTTCAAAATCTTCTTTCAAACCTTTTTCAGTATCAGAAGGTAAATATTCAGGACGAGCATACTTTGAATTCATATATAAATCAATGAATTCTTTAAACCTTTGGCTCCCATCTTCTTGAAGTCCAATCTTACAAGCTTCTTCCATTGCTTTAATTGCTTCTTTACGTTGTTCTGCAATTTCTTCATAGATAAACTTGATTAAAAAGCCAAGACCCTTTTGTATTTCTGAATTTCCTTTGTAGAATTCTAAACGATGTAATCGCTCTTCTACTTTTTCGATGCTATTGTATTGTAATAAATATTTT
>JAYEOP010000288.1 GCA_034723125.1 Bacteroidota bacterium
AGCTGTTCCATATTTCATATAACTCTGTTAGCCTATTTCCGTTAGCATCGTAAGTATAAGTATAACGCCTGACATTCTCCCAAGCATTTGTAGAGCTGTTCCAATCCTCGGTTAATTCAATTTCAACTTGCCCTTGGCTTGTGTATATACGAGAATACCTTTCATATAGTTTATCGTTCTCATTGTAGGTTATTATTGTATCCCAATTGTAAGAAAGCGTTTTGGTAGAATTAAGCATCCTTTCCATATCTGAGATAGGAACTCGATTTTTTAATCTACCTGTAAAATGATTTTCGTGGCTTTCATTTTTTGAATGAAACTGATTTCCATAAACATCATTTTTACTACCGGGGAGTTCAATCCCTACTAAATTTTGTGCATTTGCATTAAATACAAACAATAACAGCATCAATACTGTTATAAAAAAACAATTCTTTTTCATAATTAAATAATTTTAGTGTGAATATTTGAGTACCAAAAATACAAAAATTTTTTGAAATACAAATTTTTTTTTAAGATAAAAATACATGACAGTACATGACAGTGTATATGATAAATTACTTTGGCTACTTAGCAAGTTCAATAAAGAAGAAGTTGAGATAGTCTCAGATGATTCTGGTTTTATTGCTACTCAGAAATACTTACAAAAGGAAATAGAGGAAATTAAATCAGGAGAGGCTGTTTTTTATTCTCAGGAAGAATTGGATAAAAGATTGGATAAGGAAATCTGATAATATGAAGATAGTATATAAAGAATCTTTTATTAATCGGCTTAAGAATCAATTAGAATATATAATGACACAATTGAGGTTTTTGGTTTAGTATAAGCCTTTAATTCCAGCTATTTATGATGTTTTTTTTGAAATAAATTTTGTTCGGTTTAACAACTCAAATACGCAAATTTTCCTCAAAATTTCGTTTCAAGATTTCTTTGTACTTTTGCAGGCTTTTAAAATAAGAATAATTATGAGTCAGATTAGACCACAAGGTTTTAGAATTTTGCCTCCGGTAGTAAAAAATTTATTAATAATAAATGGAATATTTTTTCTTGCAACAATTGCATTAGGAAAATATGACTATGACCTCGCTGATATTTTGGGACTTCATTATTTTGGATCAGAAAAATTTAAACCATATCAGCTTATAACCTATATGTTTATGCATGGTGGTTTTTCTCATATTTTCTTTAATATGTTTGCATTATGGATGTTTGGTAATGCTATTGAAAATATTTGGGGAGCTAAGCGATTTTTAATTTATTATTTGATAACAGGTTTTGGTGCTGCACTTTTGCATTACGGAATTTTTTATCTTGAAAACAGAGCTTTAATTGAAGCATTTAACAATTATATTGCAAATCCTTATGTTGAAGAAACCCAAAGAAATTTGGTAGCTTTGATAAATCCGATTTTAAATCATCCTGTTTCAGTTGATGAGTTAAATATTGAATTTGTAGAAAGAATAAAAATGAGTTTTTTAAATCAACCTGTTGTTATTGGTGCTTCAGGGGCAGTATTTGGGATTTTGCTTGCTTTTGGAATGATGTTTCCAAATAGTCTGCTTTATTTATATTTCGCTATTCCTATTAAGGCAAAATATTTTGTAATTTTTTATGGCTTAGCTGAATTATGGTTTGGAGTTTCTAATATGGGTAGTGGAAATATTGCACATTTTGCTCATGTGGGAGGAATGATATTTGGATTTTTACTTTTAAAATATTGGAACATAAAAAGATTGAATTAATATAAAAATGAATAAAAATAAAGCTGAGATACTAATAGTTGATGACGAGAATGATATAAGAGAGAGTTTAAAAGACATTCTTGAAGATGAAGGATACAAAACCGATGAAGCTTCAGATGGGGAAATAGCTCTTGAGATGATAAAAAAGAAAAAGTATGACCTTGTACTTTGTGATATAAAAATGCCAAAAATGGATGGGATTGAAGTTCTTGAAAAATCAATGGAATTTAATCCTGAGGTAACTTTTATTATGATTTCCGGTCATGGGAATATTGAGATTGCTGTTGAAGCAACAAAAAAAGGTGCTTATGCTTTTATCTCAAAACCACCTGATTTAAATCAGCTTCTTTTACAAATACGAAATGCAATTGACAAAACCGAACTTGTTAAAGAAACCAAAGTTTTAAAAAGAAAAATTAGCAAGACAAGGGATATGATTGGCGAATCGGAGGCTATATCAAAAATAAAAGATACTATTGATAAAGTTGCAGGTACAGGAGCAAGAGTTTTAATTACAGGAGGAAACGGTACGGGTAAAGAGTTGGTTGCAAGGTGGATTCACGAAAAAGGTAATAGGTCGGATAAGAGTTTTGTTGAGGTTAATTGTGCAGCTATTCCTACAGAGCTTATTGAAAGTGAATTATTCGGACACGAAAAAGGTTCTTTTACTTCTGCTCATAAAAAGAGAATTGGAAAATTTGAACTTGCTACGGATGGAACATTATTTCTTGATGAAATTGGAGACATGAGTCTTTCTGCACAATCAAAAGTGCTGAGGGCATTGCAGGAAAAAGTAATTACCAGAGTTGGTGGTGAAAAAGCTATCAACGTTGAACCAAGAGTAATTGCTGCAACAAATAAAGACCTTTTAAAAGAAATTGAAAAAGGCAATTTTAGGGAAGACCTTTATCATCGTTTAAGTGTGATTGTTATTCGTGTGCCATCGCTTAATGAGAGAGATGAGGATATTGAATTATTATCAAAAAGGTTTTTAAATGAAATATCTCAGGAACATGGGATGGTTGATAAAAAATTAACAAAAGATGCATTTGGAAAACTGAAAGAAATTCATTGGACAGGAAATGTAAGGGAATTGCATAATGCTATTGAAAGGATGGCAATAATGTGTAAAAAAGAAATAACAGGAGATGATGTGATACACTATGCTCAGCCAATTCCAAAATTAGATGTTTCTAAAAGATTAGATGTTACTCAATTTAAAAGCTTAGATGAATTTAAGCAACAGGCAGAAATGATTTTTCTTGAAAAGAAATTGAATTTGTATGATTGGGATTATGCTAAAGTTGCAAAAGAAATAGGATTGGATGAAGATGAAATACCAAAGTTGATAAAAAAATGTGGAATAGTAAAAAAATAAGAAATGAAAACAACAAACGGATATAAAGAAAAAACATGGTCGGAAGTAAAAGCTGATTCATCATGGTCATTATTTCGAATAATGGGTGAATTTAGTCAAGGTTATGAAAAACTAAATAAAATAGGACCTTGTGTTTCAATTTATGGTTCTGCTAGAACAAAGCCTGATAATAAATATTATAAATATGCTGTTGAAATAGCAGAAAAACTTACCCAAAGAGGATATGGAATTATTACAGGTGGAGGTCCCGGAATTATGGAAGCTGCAAACAAAGGAGCTAAACTTGGAAAAGGAAGCTCTGTTGGTTTGAATATAAATTTACCTCATGAGCAAGATTGGAATGATTTTATTGATAGAGATAAACTAATTAATTTTGATTATTTTTTTGTTCGCAAAGTGATGTTTGTAAAGTATGCTCAGGGTTTTGTTGTAATGCCCGGTGGATTTGGTACATTGGATGAATTTTTTGAAGCGATAACATTAATTCAAACAAACAAGATAAATTATTTTCCTGTAGTATTATTTGGCAACCATTATTGGAAAGGTTTAATTGACTGGATGAAAACCACTATGCTTGAGGAGGAAACAAATATTTCAAAAGAAGACTTTGATATTTTTAAAATAGCGGATAGCGTGGATGATACTGTACAATACATTGAAGATTTTTACAAAACATCAAGGTATGAACCTAACTTTTAATACCGATTTTCACTTTTTTAATAAGCCATAATTTATTCCGAAATATTGAATATAGTGTCAACCTTATTTATGAATAGACAAATAACGAATATTGAACAAGGAATTATGAATAATGAAATTTGTTGACCACAAAAATTGCTCAGCGTCATCTTTTTACTTCAAAATTCTTTATTCCTTGTTTCGCAACCGCTAAAGCTACAGCGAACGTGGTCAATATTCATTATTAATAAATACTACACAATTAAAATTTAAAAACTCCATCAAAAAAATTACAAACGCTTTTAGATAAACGAATAACTAAATAGCCGAATAAACAATTCCTTCATTGATTATTTTTTCTTTGTAGAATACAAACAGGATTAGAAGAGTTGAAAAATGCAATTAATAAACATCATCCATTACAATAAATTGGAGGTTGCAATTTGCAACCTCCAATTTTAATGATTAGTTTTGTTGAATTAAAATAATGGAAAATATGAGAACAGAAATAACAATTCCGGAAGAAATAATAATGAGTAAAATCTATCTTATTAGAGGTCAAAAAGTAATGTTAGATAGAGACTTATCCGAATTATACGAAGTTGATACGAAAGTATTAAAACAAGCTGTTCGCAGGAATATTGAACGCTTTCCTGAAGATTTTATGTTTGAAATGACAAAAGATGAATTAGAACTTTGGAGGTCACAGTTTGTGACCTCCAAGTCTGACATGAAAGGTTTACGTTATGCTCCTTTTTGCTTTACAAATATTGGTATTCCTCAATTATCAACGGTTTTAAAAAGTAAAAAAGCTATTATGATAAATCTTCAGATTATGCGAGTATTTAATAAAATGTATGAAATGATGCTTGCACATAAAGATTTATTTATAAAGCTTGATGAAATAGAACGAAAAATATCAATGCACGATGATAATATCATGTTAATTTTTGAATACATAAAGCAATTTGAAGAAAGTAAGAAACAAGAATTAGAACAAAAAAACAGAAAGCAAATAGGATTTAAAACATCTGAAGAATAAATTCAATCAAATATTTCGCAAGCAATTATGAATAATGAAATTTGCTGACCACAAAAATTGCTCAGCGTCATCTTTTTACTTCAAAATTCTTTATTCCTTGTTTCGCAACCGCTAAAGCTACTGCCTAAGCGAAAGGGTTTTCATTCCGAAATTTCGGAATCATATACTTCTTCAAAACTTTTTACATTATCCCGATTTGTATCAATTTTTTTCATTGTCTATAAAAAACTCTGAAAATCTTAATGCCTGTCTGCCGACATAGGCAGGCGAATGTATCTATAGCCCCCCCCTTTAATACTTCAATGCACTAAAGGATGGTTTCTTATTATTTATTAGAGCTAATCATTTCTGATAATTTTTTGTTTTTTAGTATTCCATTAAATCCATTTGATACATGATAAATATTATGTTTGCCTGCTCTTTTGAGATATGATATGAGTGCTAAAGACAAACTACCGTTATGACAATAAATACAATTAGTAACCTCATCTTCAATATTTTGATAATTATTAATTAAAAATTTTGTATCAATATTTTGTGAGCCTTCAATTTGGCTTTTTTCATAAATATTCTTTGGTCTTATGTCAATTAAAAATAATTTTCCGTGTTTTTTTTCTAAATATAGCTCTTCAGGATTTATTGAAATAACTATATCAATTTGTAATTTATTTTTTCTCCAACTTTCAAATCCACCTTTTAGGTAACCTTTAATATTTGTAAATCCAAAATTTCGTAAGTCAATTATTGCTTTTTCTTCTTGTCCTTTTGAAGCAATTATTAATAATGCTTGATCTTTAAGAAGAAAATGTTTAGAGATTGCTTTGAAACCTCGTTTGAGTTCAATGTTTATCGATTTTGGTATAAATCCTAAAGCAAAATCTTCATTCTTTCGTGTATCCAGAATTAACAAATTTTCTTTTTGATAATCTTTGAAATTTTCTAATGTTAATGAATATTTAGACATAATATTTTAGAATTTATTTGTTTAAAAATTTCTTGAGCTTCAAACTTTTCTTAACTTTAAAATCTTTTAGGTAAAAAGGTTCAAATGTATTTAAATCCTCAAATGTTTTATTTATATATTTTTTTAACGCAATTGGAAAAATATTTTTTGCATCAGCAAAAATATTCTTTTTAAAAACAACATTTTTTTCATTTTCAAAAATCTCAACCCATTTATCAATGTCATTACCAATAAAAATAAGTTTTGATTTTGAATAAAATTTTTCTAAAGTACTACTTTCTAAAACCCCTACTTTTGTTTCTATTAATTCGTTGAGTTCATTATCAAATACAGAATAGTAAACCTCATTATTTCTGGCATCAGCTAAAGAACAAAACAAATTGTCTTTTGCTTTTTCTGAATCCTTTAGTCCGTAATAAAATGAATGTAAAGTGTTAACGGAAATCAGTGGGATGTCAAGTCCATAACAAATTCCTTTTGCTACAGCTATGCCTATTCTTAAACCTGTAAAAGAGCCGGGACCTTTGCTTACAGCAATTGCATCAAGTTGATTAAAAGGAACATTGGCATTCGTAAGAATTTCTTTGATAAAAATTGTTAATTTTTCGGAGTGTACATTCCTATCATTCACACTTTTGTTTTCAACAATTTTATCGTTAATTGATAAGGCAATTGAGCAAATATCCGTTGATGTTTCTATGTGTAAAAGTTTTGTCATTATTGATTAAAAATTAACAATCTTACGATAACGATAAGTAGAACTATTGCAAAAATAAGCTTAATATATCTGTCTGCAATTTTTTTTGAAAGCATTACTCCAATTGGAGAAGAAATTATTACTCCTGCTATAATAGGAAGAATTACTGATGGCACGATAAATCCTATTGAATCCACAGTAGCATTTTGGGGATTTGTATTTGCGAAAGCATAAAATAAGCTTACGCTTAAAGCAAAAAACGGCATTGCTCCGAGAGAAATTGATGTTACTTTTTTTATTTTTAATTTCATGATTCCGGATAGTAGAGGCACCATAGCTACGCCTCCGCCAAGTCCGCTCATAGCGAGGAAAATGCCTGCAACGAATCCACTTATGGAGAATTTGCTTAAAGGGAGTTGCTCTTTTTCAATCTTTTCTTTTTTATTAAAATTGAACATTCTTAGAGCTAAGATAATTAATGTTAAAACAAAAAAAATAGCAAATTTTTCTTTTGAATACCAGTCAAAATTTATTATCAAGTATGATAAAAATAAAGAGGAAATGATTCCCGGAATGGCTGTAAATAAAACTTCTTTTAAATAGAAATTGTTGTTTTTGTACTGTTTAATACTGCCTGCAATTCCTGCAAAAAATACTGCAAAAGCAGAATTGGAAACTAAGTACTTTACAATGTCATCTGATTGAATATCTTTTAAAAATATTGAAAGGATGAAAACATAAACAACACCACCTCCAATTCCAAGTAATCCGGCAAGAATGCCACCGGTACAACCGGCAAAAAAAAGAATTACAATATCAAAAAAATGTGTTTGCAAACTTATTGGGGGATTTTGGATTTTAGTTATTAAATTTTATTTTTCAGGATTAAGAATGCTGTTGTATTTGTCAAGATCGGAAAATAGTTTTAATGCTTCAGCAATTTTTTTATCTGTTTCTAGTCTGTTAATAATTTTTCCTTCTTGGAAGTAATATCTGCCTACAATCTCGTTTTCAACAAGGGCTTTTATCCTATTTTTATAATGATTTAGTTCATCACTTTTATGTTCTTCAAGTTTTTCAATTATTAATTCATATTCATTAGATATTAAATCAAAGTACTTTTCCTTTTTTGCATTTTTTTTCAATTTCTTCAAAGATTTTTCTGTGGAGGTTTTATATTTTATTTCTTTGTCTTTTGCAAAGTCAACAAATTCCTGATACTCCTTTTCAGACAATGTGAAATTTTTAGGTAAGTCAATAGAATCATGTGAATGCCTGTATTTTGTAGCAAAATCAAATATTACTCTTTCTATAATTAGTGTTTTAATTATTTCGGGATATTTTTCACTTTCAACTTCAATGTCCGGAGATATTCCTTTTGCATCAATTACAGCTCTTCCGTTTCTTGTTTGATATTTTGTTACAAGTGAATCGGGAACTTTTTTAGCTTTACCTTTTTCATCTTTATGCGAATAATCCAGTTCTTGAATACACCTTCCGCTTGGTATGTAATATTTTGCTGTAGTAACTTTAAGATGAGTGTTGTAGCTTAATGATCTTTGGGTTTGTACAAGTCCTTTCCCGAAACTTCTTTCTCCAATAATTATTGCTCTGTCAAGGTCTTGCAATGAGCCTGCAACAATTTCGCTGGCAGAAGCAGAACGCCCGTTAATAAGAACAACAAGAGGAATGTCTTTTGATACGGGTGCGTTGTGTGTTTTGTAGGTTTTGTTCCATGCATCAACTTTTCCTTTTGTGCTTACTATCAACTCTCCTTTGTCAACAAACAATGCTGCAATTCTTACAGATTCAATAAGTAAGCCTCCGGGGTTTCCTCTCAAATCAAGAATCAAACCTGACATTTGCTTGTTTTCTTTTAACAGTTTATTAAATGCATTTTTTACATCTGCTCCTGCATCTCTTTTAAAACCAGCTAATGAAATGTAGCCTACATTATTTGATAGCATTCCCGAATAGGGGACATTCTCAATTTTTATTTTTTCTCTTGTAAGAATTTTTATTATTTCTTTTTCAAGGAAGGGTCTTTTTATTAAAACATTTACTTCTGTTCCCGGTTGTCCTTTTAGTAATTCACTTATTTCGTCATTGCTAAGTCCTTTTGCATCTTTTCCGTCAATTTCAAGAATTATGTCTCCTGCCAAAATACCTGCTTTGGATGCAGGAAATCCTTTGTATGGTTCAGAAAAAATAACATAATCTCCGGTGTTGCTAATCATTGAGCCAATTCCACCGTAACTGCCTGTGGTTAAAAAACGAAAATCTTCAGCATCTGATTCTGAGTAATAAACTGTGTAAGGGTCAAGGGATTTTAGCATTGCTTTGATAGAAGCTTTTACAAGTGCCGAAGGATCAATTCCATCGACATAATAAGTGTTTAATTCCTTTAAAAGGGAAACATAAATATCAAGGTTTTTAGATATTTCAAAATGATTTGATGTAGCATTGGAAATGGAACTACTACTTTCTGATGATGGTGTGTTTATTTTTTCCTGACTAAAAGTTATTGCACTAAAACTTAGGAAAATTGATATCAGGATTAATGTTTTGAAAAATCTCATTTTATATAGTATTAATTAAGTTGCAAATATCATTATTTTATTGCTAATCATTATTTACAATCTTAGATTTTTTCTTGTTAAAGCGAACTTCTTTCCAGTGAAACTCTTTTGGAACAGGGTCTTTGCCACTGCCTCCCCAAGGATTACAAGATAAAATTCGTACAACGGCTAATATTAAACCGTAAAAAGCTCCGTGTTTTTTAACAGCTTCAACAGAATAGCTTGAACAACTTGGCTGATAACGACAGGATGTAGGTAATAGCGGTGATATCAAGTATTGATAAATCTTGAATATCAAAATAAAAAGCCATTTAAAAACAAAATTAAAGGGCTTTAATAAATTTACTAAGAATCTTTTCAAAACTATTTTCTATTTTACTATAAGGCAATTTCTCATTACCTATATAAATCAACGAAATAGCGATCTTTTTATTTGTAGCAAAAAGCTTTTTATAAATTACATCTTTATTCAACCGATAAATTTCACGTAATTGACGTTTAATTCTGTTTCTGTCAACAGCTCTTTTGCTAAACTTTTTTTTTACACTGATAAGAATTTGTGCAGGGTATTCTGTTTTTAATTCAACTTCTTTCCAAGCTAAAATTAAAGGGTAATTATAAATTTTTATTGTACTTGAATCAGAATACAATTGCTCAATAAAAATTTTATTGCAAAGTTTTTCAGCTTTTTTGAAAGTATTCTTAAAGACAAGCATTTATAATTTTTGCTTACAAGAGAAATGTTAAACTATTGTTTATGTTTGCGTTCGCTCGAAACAGACATTTTTTTTCTTCCTTTAGCTCTTCTTCTTTTCAATATGTTTCTTCCACCCACACTCTGCATTCTTTTTTTGAATCCGTGTTTATTTCTTCTTTTCCTTTTCGATGGTTGATATGTCCTTTTCATTTCTTATTATCATTTTTTTTAGCTCTGCAAATGTATGAATTAATTTTTGTTAATAAATATGTTTAAGCTAAAGAATTTTTATTTTATGAAACAAAAAAAAATAGAGTACAATTGTTTTAGTTTTATTTTAGAAAAATATAACTTAAGGCACTGATAAACAGATAGTAGTTGTTAAACCCGTAATTAGTTAATTTCAAAAGTTAATCCCATATTATTTAGAAAAAGCAATTTATTTTTTTTAAAACTATCATAATTAAAAAATTAATTATAAATTTGAGACAAAATTATTCTTATTGATTAAACCTTAAAAAAGAAAGTTATGAATAAATATGTAGTATTTTTATTGAGTTTTTCCTTCATTTTACTTTTTAATGTAAATGCTCAAGAGCAATTAGAGCATAAAGCACGCACTTATATAGCACCTGATGGGAAATTATATATCCAAAGGTATTTGCCAATTTATTTAAGATTAGCAACATCTGCGGATGAAAATGCAGAAACAATTTTGTTGAAAAGTAAAATTTCAGAAAAATATACAAACCCGATGTATCTTGATAATGAAGGAGTTCATTATATTCGTCATGATTGGGCTGTTGACCAAAGTTCTAAGAAAATGGTTTATCCTCAACGTGAAGTAAAATTTGAAATTTATGGAGATGGTTTAGCACCAATAACACGCTCTGTATTTTCCCCCGCTCCAAAACATGTGAAAGGTGGAATTATTTATTACGGTAAAGGTCTTACTGTTAATCTTCCTTCTAGAGATGCTGTTTCCGGTGTTGAAAAAACATACTTTTCTATTGATGCTGCCTCTTATTCAGAGTATTCATCTACTTTAGCAATGGATAAAGAGAAGGAATATATTCTAAAATACTATGCTGCTGATAACGTAGGAAATGCTGAAAAACCTTCAACAAGAAAATATACTGTTGACCTTACTTCTCCTACATCAAAACATTCTGTAAGTCAACCAAAATTAGATGATATTATTTCACCAAAAGCAAAAATTACTTTATCATTTTCAGATGCACTTTCAGGTGTGAGAAAAACAAATTATTATTTTGATAACAGAAGTCATTTGAATTATTATCGTCCAATTTCTCTTTATAGCCTTTCAGATGGTAATCATACACTTACATATTTTTCAACTGATAATGTAAAGAATGTTGAGAATAAAATTGTTTATAAATTCTATCTTGACAAAATACCTCCTGTAGTATCTTATAAAATAGTTGGTGACCAGTTTTTTGGAAATTGTAAATATATTTCATCACGTACAACTTTAGATTTATCTGCAACTGATAATAAAGCAGGCGTTGACAAAGTATTTTATTCAATTGACGGTACTGGTAAAAATACATATTCATCACCATTTAAAGTGCCTACAAGAGATGGAAAACATGTTATTGCATATTGGGGAGTTGATAAAGTTACAAATCTTGCAAATAAAAAATATGTTACTGTTTGTATGGATAACACAAAACCTTCAACAAGTATAAGATATGGAAATCCACAGTTCTTTACACGTGATACATTATTTATAAATAAGCTTACACCTATTACTTTAACTCCAAGAGATTATGGTGCAGGTATTGCAAAAACAGAGTATAGTGTCAATGATGGAGGAAACAAAACTTATTCTGCTGCATTTAAAATTCCTGAAGAAGGTGATAAAACTATCAAATTCTTCTCTACCGATAAAGTTAATAACGTAGAAGATGCAAAAACAAGCAAATGTTTTGTTGATAATACACCTCCTGTAATTTATGTGCATTTTAGTATTGAGCCTATTGATAAAAAAGACGGATTGAATGTTTATCCTAACTATACAAGATTATTTGTTGGAGCTACTGATGTTCACGTAGGTACAGAAAAAATTCAACATTCTATCAATGGTGGATCATGGAAATTATATTCATCACCACGCACACTTGATATGTCAGAAGTAAAACATTTCCTAAAAACTAAAAAGAAATATGTTGTAAAAATTAAAGCTAAAGATAAGCTTGGAAATGAAAGCGAAAAAACTATTGAGTTTTACGTAAGTACAAAATAATCAAAAATTAAATAATTATTACAAAAGGCGGTCTTAAGATCGCCTTTTTTTT
>JAYEOP010000289.1:0-8601 GCA_034723125.1 Bacteroidota bacterium
GGTGTTTTACCTGTTACTTTTTTAAAGCTTGTAAAAAAAGAAGATTTGCTACTAAAACCACAATCATATCCAATTGATTCAATTGAAAAAAGATTAAAATCATTGCTGTTAAGTTTCTCTTTTACAGAATTTATACGATAATTATTAACAAATGAAAAGAAATTATTTCCTAATTCTGTACTTAATACTTCTGTTAAATTATGCTTGGGAATATTTAGTGCCAGAGAAAGTTTATCCATATTAAATTCAGAATCAAAATAGGGCTTTTCTGATTTAAAATAATTAATAATACTTTCTTTTATCTCTTCTTTATTTTTTACTGTTAACAATGAGTTTTTGTATTTTTTAATATCATTTTCTTGATTAGTATTAATATTTATTTTTGTTTGCCTAAGTCCATAAAAACCAAGAATATAAACCATAACTAATAAGATAGAATTGGTTATGTGATATAGTATTATGAGTTGTTTGCTAACAATCAAAAAATATGCTCCTAACAAAAGTACTGCTATACAGAATAATATATAAAATATTAGTATAAACAAAACCCATCTAAGGCTAATGTTATGTTCGATATTCGAGAGTTCGTTTTTTAAATTTTTGTGGTAATTATTAACCCTTTTTATGCTAATAATATTATAAAAGAACCAAGATGCAAGAGAAACAAAAATAAATAATATGCCAAAAACAGCATTGTTTTCTATATCCATAATTGAATTTAACGAAAATGGTGTTTCCTGTACATAAATTATCAATTGTATTAGTACGAAAGGACTCAAATGGAAATAATGTTTCCATTTTAATTTAAAGTCCTGTTGAATTAAGGATTTAATATATAAATAAAAAGCAGGGTTAATTAAAAGAAATGAATTTGTTAACAGTGGATACTGATAAATTTCACTATCAATACCACATAAAAGAAAAAAGATTGCAAGTAAAAATAACCAAGCAGACAAAATTTGATCTGATGTGCTTTTGTTTTTTTTTGTAACTATTATCAATCCTGCAAAGAAACTTTGTGAAAGACCTATCCATAATAATGTTTCCATAAATGCAAAATTAATGTTTTATTGAAATAAACTTCAATCAATACTAATATTTTTTTCTCTATCCAAATTATCAAACAATTTTTTAATTTTTTGCACAATTCAGGATTATCGCCATACTTATTCAGGCATTAGGTCTAAAATCTAAATAATTATTATTCCATACTGTTAATTGGGATGCTTGGTCAATATTTCCTCCGGATAAAATAATCATTATACGTTTTTTCGTTTTTTGTCCCTTCAACCATTGGAAAACACCTTCCATGGTCATTGCACTTGTTGGTTCAATATGCAATTTTAATAAATGTGTGAGCCATTGTGTCCAATACAAGATTTTCGATTCTTCAACCTCATACATGTCATCCAGCATTTTTAAATACTCAAATGTAATATCACCCACAGCCATTGTCATAGCTCCATCCGCTAAGGTATCTGGAATTGCTGAAAGTCTTTGTATTGATTTCATCCTTAATGATTGAGCTGCATCATTGGCATTTAATGGTTCAACCCCTATAACTTTTGTTCTAGGTGATAATGAGCGAGTAGCAATAAGTGTCCCTGATAAAAGTCCACCACCGCCACAGGGAGCAAAAACAGCATCAATATTAGTAACTTGTTTAAATGCTTCATAAGCAGCAGTTCCTTGTCCAGCTATTACCTGATTATGATTAAATGGTGGTATCCAATATGTGCCTTTTTCTTCCGATGCTTTTTTTACTTTTTCATCTGTAACATTTCGGTTTTCAAACAATTCTATTTGAGCTCCATAAGACTTAGTTGCTTGTATTTTTATCTTTGAAGAATAAGCTGGCATATAAATAGTTGCAGGGATATTAAACTGTCTTGCTGCCCATGCTACAGCTTGTGCGTGATTACCAGAACTATTTGCAATTATCTTTTTAGGTTTTGAATTGTTTTCAATTAACCATGATATTGTGTTGCATGCTCCTCTTGATTTAAAAGCACCAATTTTTTGCAAACATTCCGCCTTGAAAAAAATTTCATGACCAATCCATTCATTTAAAAGAGAAGATAATATAACGGGTGTTTCATTTACATAGTTAGTTATCCGTTCTTTTGCTTTTTTTATATCTTCAATATTTAGCATGCTTATCATTTTGTTTAGGATTTCTTAAATTGAACTTTCACTTGTATTGATACTGATGGGTTGCGGCTATGCGTAGTGCGGGATTAAAAGCTTTGAACATTCAAACTGGCACTTAGCTAAACCTTTGCGTTTTGTTTTTATCTTTTCATTTTGAAAAGCTAAACCAAAGGTTTAGTGCTTTTCATTAATTGCTCCAAACTTTCAATCTGCCACCAAAACCCGCATTACGTATAGGTTTTGTTAGCAAGTCGTTTTTTATTAAAATACTAAAGAGTGAAATCCAATCATCATTAAGTCAGAATGAGTTTCCTTATTATTACTCATAAATGTTACAATTACATCAGCAACATTGTCTTTGTGCAAATACATAAATTGTCCATATTTATATCCTTTTCCAAATTCACAATTAAATTCAAAAAAGCAAGAACCTCCATTATTTGCATTAAATTCTTTTTTCACTGCTTGGGCAGGGAATGCTCCAATGTCATACATTTGTCCTCCTGTCATATTTAAAACATTTGCCTGTATTCGTCCTTTATAAATGTTGTTTGGCGGAATCATCATTGAATTGCTATCTTTCAATGATTCTTCATATTGTTTTAACGCTGGTTTTAACGACCAAATCGTGTATCTAATTTCCATTGTAGAATCGCTATTAATTACAGCGAAGGAATATCCTAAATCACGATTCTCTTTAATATCTATTATTTTATATCCTACGGGCATATTAAATTTCAAGCCTGAAGAATCACAGAGACTATCGAATTCTGTAATAGTCAACTGATTTTGTCCATAGGAAATCCCGACTAACAAAATCAAAATGTTAAATGTTAATAATATTTTTCTCATTTTATTTTTGTTTATGCTTGTAACGAATGGATATAATGACCAGTCATTATATTTACGTTATATTTTTTATTAAAAAATTCCATAATTCAATATTATCCACTGGCTAATAAATTTCATCAAATCCCTTGTTGGTAATATAGTAGTTTTAATATTTTCATGTCTTAATAAATTTTGAATATACCTTAAATCTATTTACAAATGTAATAATTATTTATTTGATAACAAATTATTTAATCTTTGCCTGCCGAGCCTTGGTAAGCAGGTTCAACAATACACATAAAAACAGTAGGTAAGCTTGCACTATGGGATTTTTATATGCTTAGGTGTTAGGCAAAGTAATTTTATTCAAGCCGTGATGAAGATTGAAGTGAGCCACTACCGTTAATTACAGTACTAACTCGGCAATAAAATATACCGCATGTTACAAGCTGGCCGTTCTTGTCTTTCGTCATTCTTTCTTTTGTTTTTGCTACAAGTTTTCAATTTATAAATTTGTCGGAAAAGGTAAAAAATGAATTTACAAATGTGTCGGGGTGCTTTATGAAAATGTAAAAACTCTAGTTACGGCTTTTGTTATTTTTTTTGCGATTGGGTTTGTGTCACCTTCTATAATAGCATGAGTATGGTCTTTCCCCTTTTGAATACAGTTAAATCCTTCTGAAATTGGAACGGATGCAGAAAACTCTGCAACATCATTGTTAGGATATTTAGAAACAATAGCTTCTGGGTCTATTAATTCTGCAATATTTACAGAAAGCCCATCTTCACCTTTCTTGGTTTTAAAATTACCACTTGAAGGAACTTTCACACCATTAACCTCCTTCCAAAAACTTGGTTGATGTGGAATCCTTCTATACAGTATATCATCGCTGGTAATATTATAGGGCATAATGGGCTTCTTTCAATAGAGTTGAGAGTTCTGAAATGAGTAATTTTTGTGTCTTTCCGATTATATTTCCCTCATCATCAAAGTGAATTAGTGTCAAATTTCCTTCAGGGCTAATTTCTAGTTCTGCTATCAAATTTTCACTGTCAAATTCAAATTGAATTCCACCATCTCTCATTGGAAATATATTAACAGCAAATTCACTTGTCAGTTGTCCTTTACTATTCAAATGATTCAATGTTTTAATAGCTGTGTAAATTGCATTTTGGGAAATAACATTAGCATTGTATGTATCCCAATCATTCTGTAAATTTGAAAAGCCGTAAATAGTATCAGCGAATTGATAATACTTTATACCTTGAAATCTAGTTGATTCAGGTCTATATGTATTAGTGATATTTTCTAAATCTTCAAACACGGATGCAGTGCTACCTGAAACAAAACCTAAAATAAGTTCGTTTTTTGATACCTGATACTTTTGTGATAATACTTGATTCATTTTAATTATTTTTTACTGTCGAGAATTGATAATTACTGAGTTTTAAAATTATTATTATTGACAAAATAGGATAAAGTAAACCATAATCAACATTATCCATTAATCCGTGAGCTATTCTATTTCTCAAATTGTAACCTGCCTTTTCAGTCAAGATAAATTTGATGAAAAAGTGGTCGTTGTCGGAAATTTTACCTTCCAAATCATCAAGTAAGTTATCTAATGTTTTTTCCATTATTATACCTTGCTGTCTCGGGTTTGGTTTGAAAGTAGCAATACCCAGAAAGTAGCAAAACTCTCTTAAAAAATACTCCGTCTTCAAAACTAAACTGTCAGTTGCACTTACAAAATTCGGGTAATAATTTGAGTCAGCTTTCCATTTTAAGAGCTCATCAAAGAATGAGTTGATTCCCGATTCAACCAATTTGATATAGCTGAAATTAATGTCTCTGCCGTTAATTTGTCTGCTCCCATTATCACCCATCCAAGTTTGATTTAGCAAACTAATGATACTGTTTGCTGAAATCTTGTTTGAACGAAATGCTTCAATAAAAAAATGTATGATTGTTTGTGAAGCAATTTGCATGTGAAACTCGTAAGTTCTAAGCAAAGAAAATTTCGTCCTTTCTTCTTCTGTTATGTATTGTGCTACAGTGTTACCAAATTTGTCTTGAATGCTAACGGGTAACATATTTTGAAGCATTGTTTCCTTAAAAGAATCCTCACTCCATTTTTTTATATCGTCAAGAGGTCTAATCATTGGAGTAAGAAGCAAAGTTTTTACAATTTCTTCCTCACTCTTTTCTTTGACTTCCTTTTTGATTAGCTCCATTATTCGTTGCGTTTCATCTTGAGGCATTTCTTGTCTTACCTCGCCCAAATAAAATTCAGTTCTCAACTTCTGATAATTTTGTTGCAGTCGGTTTAAATTTTTTGCATCTTTTAAACTCTTGTAGATAGACATGGCTTTTTCTACAAACGATACAGAAGCTAAGTCACCCTTTCTTTCGATTGAGAGTTTTTCATATTGCTCTGCTTTGAAATAAAGCAAATCCTTCAAATCGCTTCCTAATTTTCTGCTCAACTTTATTGAAATGTCGGTAATATAAATTGCCCCCCATACATATGTATTTGTAATGGACTTTGCTGCTTCCCAATTTTTGTCAATAAACTTACTTACCTCAACTGTTTCTTTGAAATCCTTGAAGTATTGAACTGCAAAATCTGTAAAGTCAATTATCGTCCTTAGTGTTGAACGATGTGTTACATCCCAACTTTTATGAACATTAAAAGTATATTTTATTAATGCTTTGAATATGACTGCTACTCCAGTAACTTCCCTTCTGTTATTTGCAATGTGTAAAGCGTTTGCCAAAACAGTTCTTGAATAAATTATATAATGGTCTTTGTCGTCATTTGGCTTTGCTTTTTCAATGTAGGTTTTGAGTAAGTCAAAAAGTGAGGTCAGTAAATCAATTACAAATCCATTGTCTTGTCTGTTTTTTGAATAGAACAAAACCAAACCGTATTCAGTTTTGGAGTAAAGATTTTTAGTTGTCTTGAAACGATTGTAGAGATAATCAAAGTCCTGTTTTTTGAATTCTCGGATGTCAGGCCACTCAAAGGGAATTTCACTTCCGTCCTCCATTGTTCTTGTTCCTGCTGCCCGAAAGGAAAGACGCTTCTCCGGTGATTTACTGAAATGAAATGCTTGTCGGTCAATTTCCGCAAGATGCTGCACATCCAATAACTTCGCCTCAAAAAGTGATTCATTCACTTTTTGTAG
Source organism: Bacteroidota bacterium (assembly GCA_034723125.1). Lineage (NCBI taxonomy): Bacteria > Pseudomonadati > Bacteroidota > Bacteroidota bacterium. The sequence continues at coordinate 6,172 of JAYEOP010000289.1, forward strand.
GGCTTGATTGATGTCGCTTTCATGCTTTACATCCCAACCGTTTTGGTCTAATTTACAATAAAATTGCTCTAAAGCATTCATGTTTTTTACATTTTCTGTATGCAAATATACAAAAAAAAGAGAGGTTTAGTTTCTTTTCCGTCACAATGCAGTAAAATTCTTTTTCAGTTGTCTTTTTTTCTCGGCTTGCTTGTAACGAGTGGAAATAATGACCACTCATTATATTTTTTGTTAAAAAATTCCATAATTCAATATTATCCAACGGGTTAGAAATATCGCCAAATTCATTGCTGGTAGTGTGAAAATAAATTTCTGTATTTTTAATATTCTCATGTTCTAATAAATATTAAATCTATTTGCAAATGTAATAATTATTTATTTGATAACAAATTATTTAATCTTTGCCTGCCGAGCCTTGGTAAGCAGGTTCAACAATACACATAAAAACCGTAGGTAAGCTTGCACTATGGGATTTTTATATGCTTAGGTGTTAGGCAAAGTAATTTTATTCAAGCCATTCAGTATTCCTAATTGACGAAACTAATTATTTATCTGTGCTTAAATTATTATCCATTTTATTTTAATCTTATTCTAATTTCTTTTTCAATTCTTCTTATTCTAATAAAATACAACCCACCAGATAAATCATCATAAAGTTTTGGGGTAGTTTGTTTTATAACCTTTCCATTAATGTTTTTTAATTCAACACTGTTAGCTTGTTTTATAGCAAGAATATATTTGGCACCTTCTTTAACAACTTTGATTTGTATTTCTACACCATCTATTGTCTTTTCAAAAAGGGTCGTAGGTCTGTCTTTAAGTTTCCCTTTTTTTGCAGCAAGTCCATAATCTTGTTTGGGTTCATTAAAAAAACTTATCGTTTTAGTCCCTTTGCTTTCCGATTTCGGAAAATGAATTGAATTATCGATATTGAGAAATATTGTTTTTTCTTCGCTTAATTCTTCAAATTCAATCAATGATTTTATTGATTGACTCAAATAAGCCGTATTTCTTATTTCTGCTTTTCGAAACTCTTTCTGATTTTTTGACAAACTCAACTCAGTTTCATCAATCTTTAAATTTCCAATAACTACATTACCTACAAACTCATCTAACAATTCAGTCAAAATAGCTTGTTCATTCCAAGTCTCTATTATAAAATCAAATCCAATAACTGACTTATCTTTAATTAATAATTCATCATTTGCTATAAACTCAGTGAATGGAGAGATTGGTTGTATTCTTATGAAATTTTCATTAGCAAATTTATCAACATCACTAACTACAAAAACCAAATATGGAGAGTTGCCAATAATTTCATTTCCAAATGCATCAAAATATTGTTGCTTGCAAAGCCATATTTGACCTTTCTTAATTTTAGGTCTGCTTTTTAACTGAAAAACATTTTTTTCTTTAACTTCAGATGAAAATACAAGATTCTTTATATCATTAAATGATTTTGAAAGTCTGTCTTTGTTTACTGAATTTTCCGAAATATTCTTGTTTTCAGATTGGCTCTGTAAGAAATCAATTATTTTGTTCATTGTTTTTTGAATTTAACTTCCACAATTAATAAACCTTAGTTATTTCAGTTCGTCCAAGGTTTTGTGTAATTTTTCTAAAAACCATACGCCCTCTTGTTCGTTATCAGGAATTAAACTTTCGGAAATAATCTTTGTGAATTGATTTGTTTTGTAGTGAGCAGTACTCTTAGGTAAATTGTATTTCTCTGCAATGTAGCTCAATGACTTCTTTGTGTCACTAAAAAAAATATCGAGGTAAATAGGAATATCAATTTTTTCAATTTTGCTAATAATCTGCTTTATTGCTTGTAAAACGACATCTTCTCTTATTTCATTTGTTATTTGTTCATCATTATTTACAGCAAAAGAAGATTGGTCAAATAATCGGAAAACTTGATTAAATATTACACTTTGTTTAATTGGCTTATTAATTAGCGTAAACACATCATTGAGTGCTGTTTTAATACGTGGTTTATAATGCTTTGTTTTTTCGGTAATTGGAATTTTCGGGAGACTTGCTACAATATCGTTTATTGTTTCATTATCTAAAACAGGATTTGTAAATACATTTTCTTTATTCCAAAAAATATCACTTTTAATCTTTTTACTAAAATATAGGTCATTCAGTATTACCAATGAGACACGTTTTGTATCATCAAAACTAAGTCCGAGTTTATTTTGATGCTCTTTAATTTTATTTGCCACATACGATACAATAATTGTTTTAAAATAATATTCAATATAGTTTTCAGGTATTTTACGATAATTTCTTAATTTTCTTTTTTCAAGTATAAAAATAAGAAGTTGTTGCGTGAAAGAGAGTACTTCATCATCAGTCCAATATTTTTCCGTATTTGTATTTTCATCCAATATTGTTTTTGGCCAACTGTATTTATTCAAATAGTAT
>JAYEOP010000289.1:8701-12096 GCA_034723125.1 Bacteroidota bacterium
TTTTTCAAGTATAAAAATAAGAAGTTGTTGCGTGAAAGAGAGTACTTCATCATCAGTCCAATATTTTTCCGTATTTGTATTTTCATCCAATATTGTTTTTGGCCAACTGTATTTATTCAAATAGTATTTTACTAATGAAACAATGTAATCGTACCCGTCAAGTGACATATTCCCTTTAGCTAATTCAATTATGTATTCTTCTTTTTTCATCCTTTACATATTTTAATTTGCCATTCGAAATCTTGTAATTGCTTCTCATTTAGAGAATCAATGCCATTCCAACCTCTATCAAGATTTAATAAATCATCAATAATATAGGGCATTGACAACTTCAACAAGAAGAATGAATATTCGCCATCTTCCTTTAAATCTATTTTAAAAACACAACTTCCTTTTTGATATTCTTTTGTAGTTCCTGGAGCAAGTTGAACAGAAACTCCATCTTGTTTTACTTTTTCAACAATTGAAGGATGAAAATCTTCTGGGTTTTTATTTTTCGCAAAATTACCCGTCCAAATATTATTCGGAGCTTTCCAAATTGAACCAATTTCAGGTTTATATATCTGCTTTAGAATACCTAGATAATCCATAATCAATGTAGTATAAGAGTGGAAGATTGCACTCTTTTGCAAATTTTGGTCTGCGGGTCGGTAAAAACAAAATCTTTACATTGAGTTAATTTTTCATTCATATATTTAATTTCTCGTTTCAATATTTTCAATTTATGTTCTAATAAATCTTAAATCTATTTGCAAATGTAATAATTATTTATTTGATAACAAATTGTTTAATCTTTTTTTGCCTGCCGAGCCTTGGTAAGCAGGTTCAACGTTCGAGGCTATGAATAGTAGCCGATTACGAAGCAATAATTTTTCAATTTACGATTAACTTAAAACGAGCTAAAATGCTTGAATTTACTACTATCTCGGCAATTATTTATGAGCCTTTGTTATGGGCTTTTAATAATTATTAAACTGATATTTTTATTTTTCCTTCTTTTACTTTTCGTAAAAATTCAGTTTTTTCAATCAAAGTCATTCCTCGCATTTTCTCAGCTAATTTCTGTTTAACCTTTCTAAAAAACTTAACAGTGTCAAATGATTTTTCTTTATTCTTCATTTTTTAAAAATTCTAATGGTGAACGAATATCAATTATAGGATAACCCAAACGAATGTTGATTGAGTTAAACATTTTTATTTTGTCAAAAAATTCCATAATTCAATATTATCCAACGGGTTAGAAATATCGCCAAATTCCTTGCTGGTAGTGTGAAAATAAATTTCTGTATTTTTAATATTCTCATGTTCTAATAAATCTTAAATCTATTTGCAAATGTAATAATTATTTATTTGATAACAAATTGTTTAATTTTTGCCTGCCGAGCCTTAGTAAGCAGGTTCAACAATGCACAAAGAAACCGTAAGCTTGCACTATGGGATTTTTATATGCTTAGGTGTTAGGCAACCGTAATTATTTTATTTCCAGTATAAATGGTAAATATTTCTTCTTCTTCTCGTATTCAAAAATCAATAATTCTTTCAAACTTTCGCTATGTCTCATAAACATATACATTGCTCCTTGTGCTCTTAAAAGTCTTTCTTCGTCTTCTATTCCTAAGTTAATTTTGTACAATTCCTTAATTCCTTTAACAAGTTCATTATGCATATTAAATTGCTCTCCTCGATAATTATTAAAAATTGTAGTAAAACAAAATGCTTCAACTTGTGGTTTTCTTTCTTTTTCAGTTTGTTTTATTCCGTTAATTCCAGTACAAACCTTACCAGCATAATATCCTTCTTTGGAAATTCTCAAAATATAGAAATATTTTACTGCAATGTTTAATAGTCCGTCCATTGAAATAGTGTCAGGAACAAACTGAGATTTATTTGTAATCTTTTCAGTCAATTTATTCATAACATTATTGAATGAACTATCATTTCCAAGTGTTTTAATAAATTCATTTTGAAGCTCAATCGTATCACTGATAGCCATTAATTTTTCATAGTTTGAATTGTCTGAAAAATGAATTCGTAAATAATCAATGTATTGTCCATTATTGTTTACTAAGTCTGAAAAACAAGAATTGGTATCAATTTCATTAATTGTTTTCATTAAATATTCTCGTTCTCCGTATTTCTTTTTTTCAATTTTGAATATTTGTTGATACTCTTTTTCAATATTACAGTTAGTCTGTGAAAATGAATTTGCTGTAATTAGTCCAATTGTTAAAATCAATAATAATCGTTTCATATTTTCTTTTTTTATGGTTGCACAACGTTCAGTATAAGCGATGTGGCAATTTCCCCAATCCCCAATCACTGTGAAATTCCTAAAATCACTGTGTATTGCCATATTGCTTATACATTGTTGTGCTTTCGTGCTTTTTTTATTTCAATTTATAATATCCACCTGCTGGATGTTTTCCATTACATTCACAAGTCATAAATTTGTTTTCTGAAATCCAAATCAAATTCATTTTGTTTGTTTTGTACCATCTTTTGACTGATCTCTTGAATTTCTTTCTATTCGATTTTTTTTCTAATGCGATATGATAATAACAATAACCACAATCATAGTCATTGGGATTAACATTTAATAATTCCGCTGTTGGAATTCCATGAATAATCTCTTGAAGAACTATATAGGCAACATCTGCAACTTTACATTGACCTCCTTGATATGGAAAAGATGCAAGTGTGTATTCTAAATTGTCAAGCTGATCAATTAAAGATAAAATTCCTTTTTCTTTCAATTTCACCGCATTCCAAAATAGTTTGTCTCCACATCCAATATTATACATAAATGTATCTTTATTTTTCACATAAATTTCTGGGTGAATTTCACAAGCATAAGGAATTTCTGATACAAATTTTAAACTATCAATTGTAGATTTAATACTTATCTGAGCAATTGTAATGTGTGTGAATAGAATCAATATTAAAGTTAAAAATCTCATTGTTAATTCAATCAATTAGTTTTGGCATGAAGCACAACGATGGCAATATGAAATTTTTGGCATTTTGAAATACCAATCTTTCAATTTGCTACGCTGTTTATTTATTGCTAATTCATTCATATTTAACACTTCCTGCCCAATTTTTTATATTGTGTGTTAGCCAAAGTACTTATTCTTTTAATGTTAATAATTCTAATAATTTCACATTTATATAATAATTTCCTGTTCCAAGTTTTTCCTTTTTCAAAAGTCCGTCATTGGATAACAGGCTTAAGTATTTTGAGGCGGTAATTCTTGATACACCTAAATCTTTTTCAATAAATTCAATTTTTGTGTATGGATGTTTGAACAAATTATTCAATAAGTCCTGACTGTAAAATTTGTAATTATCACGTAATAAGTTTTTGTATTCAAAAATCAATTCTTTAATTTTACTGA
>JAYEOP010000290.1 GCA_034723125.1 Bacteroidota bacterium
CATAGCACTATCTGGCGAGCAAAAGACCCTGTTAAAACATTTATTGAAATCAAAGAAAAATGGTTGGAACAGTAAAAACTAAAAGAAAATAATAGTTTATGGGTGAAATTCCCCTTTACCTACTCGACTACCATGCGTTAATTATTCTTATTTATCAGATTAACGATTACTTTTGTCATGGTATCTTTTTCATCTGGATTACTTACTGCTATCATTAAAGTCAATGCAACTAATGTGTTATCAGCAATTCTTTTATTTCCGTTTTTGTCAAAGAGAATTCCATTCCGTTCCATGAAGTACAAAAATAGGAAGGCTGCAATTCGCTTGTTCCCATCAGAAAACGAATGGTTTTTAGTGATAAAATATAAGAGGTTCGCTGCCTTTTCTTCTATGCTTGGATATAAATCAGTACCACTAAAAGTCTGATAAATTGTTGCTACTGAACTTTGAAATGATTCATCTTTTTCATGTCCGAATAAATCACTGTTTCCATGTGCTTTTTTAACTAACATGATTTGATTCATTGCCTCTTCGTAAGTCAATTGATAAGTTTCCTTTCCAGAGGTATTTTTAATTTCAAGACTTTTATAATCATATTGGTCTAAAATATCTAAAGCATAAGCATAATCGGAAATTATTTTCAATAAACCAGTGCTTTCATCATTTGACAGTGTTTTGAAGGTTAATGCGTTTCCAAGTATTTTAACGGAATTCTTAAGTTCTGTTAATTGTTCATTTTGTTGGGTCAATCGCTTTTCATTTATAGAAAATCCTTTAATGAGGTAATCTTTCAGTATTCTGTTAGCCCACATTCTAAATTGAGTACCTCGTTTTGAGTTAACTCTATAACCAACAGCAATAATTAAATCAAGGTTGTAGAAATTTATTTTTCTAGTTATTTGGCGTTTGCCCTCTTTTTGAACTTGTTCAATTTTTGCACAAGTTGAATTTTTTTCTAATTCTTCTGATTTATAAATATTGGAAATATGCTTAGTAATCGAACTCCTGTTTGTTTCAAATAATTCTTCCAGTTGATATTGATTTAACCAAACTGTTTCTTTATCAAACTTAACTTGAATTTCAGTCTTTCCATTTTCTGTTGTGTATATTTCAATATTTGAATTGTTCATTTATCCACTTTTTTTCAAAAATAATCAAATAGTATTACATTGGAACATGATTTTTTTTAATGAACGGTAACGTCAGTCTGTCTAATAACCCTAACCACCGATTAATTTTTTGTCAAATATAAGAATATTTCTGCTTTGCTCAACATTTTTCTATGGTCAAAAAAGATGTTAATCCAAAAACACAATTATTTTTTTCCTTTATCTAAAGAACCGCCAAGTACAGCCCGTGCCGAATACTTTCGGTGAGACTCGCTTGGTTTATACTGAACGAAGTTGAAGGGCTTGGTGGTCATGCTTGCATTTTATTATAGCAGATAAATGTGAGAGGTTTAGGGATGAAATTTCCTTTTACCTACTCGACTATCGTCTTTTTGTTTTATTTTTTTAGTCAATTCGTTTTCAAGTTCTTCAATTGATGGTAGCTTAGATTTAATATTTTCAGGAATGGCATCCGTAAGTCGATATTCGGTAATTCCCATGGGTTTATTTATATCCCTAAGAGCATATTCTACTTCAATCTTATCCTTTTTCTTGCACAAAAGGATTCCAACTGAAGGATTGTCTTCTTCTCGTTTTAGTTTACTGTCAACTGCTGACAGGTAGAAATTCAATTTTCCTGCAAATTCAGGTTTAAATTTCCCTGCTTTCAATTCAATAACAATGAAACACTTTAGCTCCATGTGATAAAACAGCATGTCAATGAAATAATCATTTTCGCTGACTTCAATTTTATATTGTCTTCCAAGGAATGCAAATCCTTTTCCAAGCTCTAATAAAAATTTGGTAATATTTTTAACTAATTCATTTTCAATTGCAATCTCCAGTGCATCGTCATGCAGACCGAGAAAATCAAAATTGTAAGGGTCTTTTAGTATTTCGGCTACTAATTCAGATTGTCTTTCAGGAAGCGTTTGTGGAAAATTATTGTCAGAAAAACCTATACGTTTATAAAGATTTTTCTCAATCTGAATTTCTAAAGTATCTCTATCCCAACTATTTTTAATAGTTTCATTACAATAGAACTCTGCTTCATCAATATCTTTGACTTTTGTGATAATCAATCGATTATGTCCCCATGGAATTTGTGCCACGCTCTGTGGCACAAATTGATATCTTGTCGAATAAAATTTATACCATTGTCTGATTGCATAAATATTCCTACGTGAAAATCCTTTAATCTCAGGAAATTCATGTTTTAATTCAAGTGCAATCTGCTCAATAAATTTACTCCCCCATTCTGATTTATCTTGTTTCTCTGAGATATCCTTTCCTATTTCCCAATATATTTCAAGGAGCTGAGAATTAATCGAAAAGGCAACTTTCCGATGTGCTACATGAATCTTGGATTTTAATTCTTTAATCCATGTTTTATATTCTAATGTGTTTAATTCTGTATTCATCTTTCAAAGATATAATATACTTTCTTAATAGCTACTGTTTTTTTTCAAACTTGCCCATAACGTCAGTCTATCTAATAACACTAACCACCGATTAATTTTTTGTCAAATATAAGGATATTTCTGATTTACTCAACTTTTTCTATGGTCAAAAAAGATGTTAATCCAAACACACAATTATTTTTTTTATCTAATGAACTGCCAAGTACAGCCTGTGCCGAATACTTTCAACGATTTTATTTTAGGAATAGATATTACATCACTTAAATTTAAAATCGAGTTTAAAATTGTACAACCAGGGAATATGTGGGTCAATACCATTCTGTA
>JAYEOP010000291.1 GCA_034723125.1 Bacteroidota bacterium
CAGTCTGTCTAATAACCCTAACCACCGATTAAATTTTTGTCAAATACAAGAACATTTCGACTTTGCTCAAAAATTATTTGTTTTTTTTAGGTGGATACATTTCGGTTAATAGAGTGGGTAGTTTTCGGTTAATATATACACATTGAAATAATCATATCCAGATTGTAGTGAGTCAAATCTCTTGAAACCGTTCTGTTTCCTTCCTTTTGAACTGTTCGGAATTTCCGAACAGTTGAATTTTTCATCAATTCATTTGTTTGAAAAATATGCTTTATATGTTCACTAATATTTGCTTTACTACTATCGAAAAGGCTAACAATCTGTGCTTGGGTAAGCCAAATAGTATCATCTTTAACTCTAACTTTTCCGATAAGTTATCCGTTTGATATAGAATTATTTCATTTTTCATATCAAGCCCTCCTCTTTTAGTTTATCCAAAACCTTAACCGAAGAAATATCCATTTTAGAAAAAGCAAACCATTTTTTGCCTAAATCTTTAAGGCTTGCTCCAAAGTGGTATATTTCCGTTTCATCTATAATAAGAAAGCGGTCGTGAGCATCTTTAAATGCTTTTGCTGTTACTGTTGGGTATTGCTCGTTGTGTTTTTTTATATCTAAACTTAATTGTTTCGATATATTTTTGGTAAGAATAGTAAAACTTACGTCTTTTTCTCGCTTTGCAAAATGCGTAAGCACTGTATCGTCAATATAATTATCTATAAGTATTATTGAGCTTCTCGCTGTTCTTACCAAATCGGAAACAAAGGTATAGGCATCAAATATTTGTCCTTTAAAAAAGATGTCTTGGTTGGGCGGTAAACTTGCATTTATTTGTAAGTCTATTCCGTTTACTTTTTTAGATAAATTTTGCAAATTATCTTCAATACGGTTCATTCTATTGTTAAGAGAATAGCCTTTTAGCAAATAATCTTTTAGAATTTGGTTTGCCCATATACGAAATTGAGTTCCCTGCTTTGACTTTACTCTGTAACCAACAGAAATAATTACATCAAGATTGTATATTTTTATCTTTCTTGTTTGTGTTTTTCCTTTAACAGCACCATGTTGAGTGGTTAGTAAGAAATCCTTACATACCACTTCCTTATCAAGTTCTCCTTCTTTAAAAACATTACCAATATGTTGTGTAATTGCTACTCTATTTCGTCCAAATAAGCTTGCCATCTGCTCCTGCGTCAACCAAACTGTTTCATCTTCAATTCTTACTTCAATACGTGAGGTAAGTTCATTGGATTGATATAGAATTATTTCGTTTTTCATATCACAAATCCCATTTTTTCAAGATGAGTATTTACTTTGCTTTCGACTTCGGCAAGCTCAGCCTCTATTTGTGGCAAAGGTGTTTCGTAGCGTTCAGCTAACTCTTTTATACGATTGGTCAAGCGTTGGCTTGTGTGACTTGACAATGTGTATAACTGCGAAGCGTTAGGTTTATAGTGCATCATATAATTGTCCTCCTATTTTTAATTCTTTCGGTATTATTGGTTTTATTTCTGTCAGGTTCGATTTATAACGTACTTCTGATACTTTATATACCGGTAATTCATTATACTGTACCATTTTTCAAAAAAAATCGACAGCTACGCGGTAATAATCAAATAAATTAATCCCTCACGCAACGCACCGAAAAGCCATAATCCTTATAGGTGTAGGACAGATGAACATAGCTAAAATCGCAGGACATGTTCCGGAACCAGGCGTAACTGGTATAGTACCCGGTAGCACTCCACCAGGAACCGATATCTCCAATACCGTTGAATGTACCCTTATAGTAACGGCTACCACCCGGAAGGGCTGTAAAGCCAGATGTGCCAAAACCTGCATCGTTTTCTAAATCTCCATCATACCATAAACCTGCATTTCCTGCCAATTTGCTACCTTCGTTTGTACCTCGCCAGCCTTTATCATCAGCGTCTGCCTGTGACATACCGAGTGCCATTTCCAATTTCTTCCATTCAGCATCACTTGGCAAATGCCAGCCATCTGGACAAACATCGCAGGCAGTTTCCCAGTCGTATAGATAACCGTAAGTTTCTAGATTTGCATCATCATTATCGTAAGCCCAAAAGTTCCCGCTTGATGATGCATAAGCGAGGTTCTCTGCCATCCATTCTTGATTGCCGATGACTACCGTTTGGTAAACCTTGCCATCACGCAGGTCGGTAAAAGTGTCTTGTGTTGTAAAAGACATGGCACTGCCATAACCAGTAACTGCACTGTTGGTAGCGTAGGCTCTTAAATAGTAGGTTGTGTTTGGCTCTAAATCGGTAACACTAGTTGTAAAAATTCCTGCACTTGCACCATCCTCTGTTTTGTTGTCTTCGATAGTCGGGTTTTCGTTTGTACTCCAACAAACACCACGAGCAGTCACTGTTATTCCACCATCATCGGTTATATTTCCGCCTGATGTAGCTGTGTTTGGGGTAATCTCTGTTACCTCTGTAGTGGATAGGACAGGAAGGTTTTCTAATCCATCGTCATCATCTTTATTGCAATTAATTGCAAATACTAAAAATACTCCCATTAATAATAATGCTAATCTCATAAATCTTTTTTTGTTTTTCATTTGTTAAAAATTTTAATTGTTAAAAAATCATTTTATTTAACTGTTTTTGTTCAATGTTTCAAGCTTGTAGGGTCTTGTACCGATGAACATCAACGACAGTCTGTCTATTAACCCTAACCACCAATTAAATTTTTGTCAAATATAAGGACATTTCTGCTTTGCTCAAAAATAATTTGATTTTTTAGGTTTGCGTTTTTCGAATTGCTTCTTCCAGTGATGTTGGAAAAATATATGACTGTCTTCTGTCTTTTCCTTGTATAAATTTC
>JAYEOP010000292.1 GCA_034723125.1 Bacteroidota bacterium
GAAATTAATCCTACTGACTTGCTTAGCTTCGAAAATTAAACCTTCTAATCAATTCAAAGCAGATGAATTATCTTCCTTTTTCGATTCAAGTTTTTTAATATCCTTTAAATCTTTAACCTCAACCACTAATTCATCCTTATCTTTTATTTTATCAACAACAAACACATCATTTTCTTTCAAATCCAATTTCAAAAGCTCCTCTGCCACCCTATCTTCAAGAAATCTTTGAATAGCACGCTGTAAAGGTCTTGCCCCATATTTTGGATCATATCCTTTTTCAACCAAAAATTCTTTTGCTTCATCAGAAACTTCCATAATATAACCCAGTTCTTTTATCCTTTCTTTAATTTCTTGTAATGGATTATTAATTATTTGTCTGATATCATCTTTTGTCAATGAATTGAAAATAATTACATCATCAATTCTGTTCAAAAATTCAGGACGGAAATATTTTTTTAATTCCTTTTCAAGAATACTTTTTTGATACTCGGCAGAATCTTCTTTTGCACCGAAACCAATACCACCACCAAAATCTTTAAGTTTTACAGAACCAACATTTGATGTAATAATAATTATTGTATTTCTAAAGTCAATTTTTCTTCCAAGCCCGTCATAAATAAAACCTTCGTCAAGAATTTGTAATAAAATATTATTTACATCCTTGTGAGCTTTTTCAATCTCGTCAAGCAATACTACAGAATAAGGTTTTCTTCTAACTTTTTCTGTAAGTTGCCCTCCTTCTTCGTAACCCACATATCCCGGAGGAGCTCCTACGAGACGGGAAATATTAAACTTTTCCATATACTCACTCATATCAATTCTGATAAGAGCATCATCTGTATCAAAAAGATATTTTGCTAAAACTTTACCCAATTCTGTTTTACCAACACCTGTAGGACCAAGAAAAATAAAAGAACCAATCGGTCTGTTTGGATTTTTTAGCCCTGCTCTTGTTCTTTGAATTGCTTTTGTAAGTTTCTTTACAGCAACATCTTGTCCTATTATCTTTTCTTTCAACTCATTTTCCATGCTCAGCAATTTCATACCTTCATTTCTGGCAATTCGTTTTACAGGTACACCTGTCATCATTGCCACAACTTCTGCAACATGTTCTTCTGTAACAGTAAATCTATGTTTCTTGCTCTCCTCATCCCATTTATGCTTTTGGATTTCAAGTTGTTCTATTACTTTCTTTTCATTATCACGCAATTTTGCCGCTTCTTCATACTGCTGACTTTTTACTGCTTCAGTTTTCAGTTCTTTCAGTTCTTCAACCTTTTCTTCCAAATCTAATATTTCCTTAGGAACATGAATATTTGTAATATGCACTCTTGCACCAGCTTCATCAAGAATGTCAATTGCTTTATCGGGTAAATTGCGATCATTTATATATCTGTCTCCCATTTTAACACAATCCTTAATAGCTTCGGGAGTGTAATTTACATTGTGATGTTCTTCGTATCTGTCTTTAATTTGATTAAGTATATCAAGTGTTTCATCAACTGTAGGAGGATTAACCATTACAATTTGAAAACGTCTTTCCAATGCACCGTCTTTTTCAATATTTTGTCTGTACTCATCAAGAGTGGTAGCACCAATGCATTGCAAATCACCACGTGCTAACGCAGGTTTAAACATATTTGAAGCATCAAGAGAACCTGAAGCACCTCCTGCCCCAACAATTGTATGCAACTCATCAATAAAAAGTATTACATCATTATTATTTTCCAACTCGTTTAGCACTGCTTTCATTCTTTCTTCAAACTGACCACGATATTTTGTTCCTGCAACTAAAGAAGCAAGATCGAGAGAAACAATTCTTTTGTTAAACAGTACTCTAGATACTTTTTTCTGATTTATTCTCAAAGCCAATCCTTCTGCTATTGCAGATTTGCCAACTCCGGGTTCTCCAATCAAAACAGGATTATTTTTTTTCCTACGACTAAGAATTTGTGAAACTCTTTCTATTTCCGTATCACGTCCAACAATAGGATCAAGCTTTCCATCTTCTGCCATTTTTGTTAAATCCCTGCCAAAATTATCCAATACGGGAGTCTTGGATTTTGCAGTTTTTTCTTTGGGTTTTCCTCTTGCTTCTGATCTCTTTTTTGGTTTCTCTTCAAAATCATCCTCATGCTCAGTAGGCAAATCAGCTTTATCATAAAAATGACTTACCAACTCCTCTTTTAATCCCTCATAGGTTATTGAATAATTTTTTAAAATTTTTGAGGCTATATTATCCTCATCTTTCAATATAGAAAGCAGTAAATGTTCAGTATCAATAATATTACTTTTCAAAACTCTAGCTTCTAAGTATGTGAGTTTTAAAACTTTTTCTGCTTGCTTGGTTAATGGTATATTTCCTGTAACTTCGGATTGCCTTTCCGAAGTATTCATTATTGATTTTTCAATTGATTTTTTTAAATCCGAAGTATTTACATCAAGATTACTCATTGCTTTAATAGCACTTCCTATTCCTTCACGAATCAAACCCAATAAAAGATGTTCAGGACCAATATAAGCATGCCCCATACGCAATGCTTCTTCTCGGCTATATTGTATCACATCCTGAACTCTAGGTGAAAATTTTGCATTCATTGCCATAAAATTCCTATTTTTAATAATTGAACTTAGGCTTCTCAAACATAAAGCCATTGTATTTCATTCAAATCACATATTAAATTCATGTCAAAATTACAATATTCAAAAACATTATCAAAAATAAGTTTACAAATTATTTAATTCAATTATAAAACTTCCAACAAAAAGCAAATTTTAAAACTTCAATTGCAATAAAAAACAGGGCAAACGCATGAAAAAATCATTTTATTTTTG
>JAYEOP010000293.1 GCA_034723125.1 Bacteroidota bacterium
GTCAAATTCCAAATAAACAAATAAAGAAGTCGGCAGTCTTCAGTAAGCAGTCCTCGTTTGTGCTTGCCTAAATAGGGTTGGTTGACTCACCTCTCATTTCTCACCTCTCACCTCTCATTTCTCACCTCTCACCTCTCACCTCTCATTTCTCTGTGCTTGCCTAAATAGGGTTGATTTTTTTTGTTACTTTTTCCTCTGCGTTTCTGCGACTCTGCGTTTAAACAAATAAACAGTCTTCAATAGAATGACAAATAACCGCTATTTCTGATATTTACTTATAAGTATGAAACTTTAGTATCTTTATTTTTTTCCGACTTAAATCTCAAGATTAGTCATTTCCTCAGTTAATTTATAATCATATTCAGGATATTCGTAAACTGGCATTCTTGCTTCTGTTTCTCCTATTGAATAACCGTAAATATTTTCATAATCAGAAATATCCTCACCCATTTCTTCTAATTGATTCAAGTATTCATTAATTGATTTTGATTCAATAATTATTATCTTACCCATTTTATTAATTATCGGACTATGAGTTCTGGTATGGTCGTGATCAAATTCAAGAATCCTTCTACCGTATCTTGTAATCCCTATTACGCGATAAGTAAGACTTTTACCTACTCCCGGAAGGTTTATAACATTTCTGTCGGTAGAAAGGAAAGGTAATTTTGCTTTATTTCTCAAATCATCAATATTTTCTACCATTGTTTCAGCATTCAAAGGAAATTCTTTTATTGCTTCATGATATTTTTTTGGAACAATTCCAATAATTTTTTCTTCTAATTCTTCTTGAACAGCTCTCTCATTAGTAGCAAAATTATGATTGTTTTCCATGTATCCTTTTACTGTAAAGGTATAATAAGTTAGCACGCCAATATCATTAAGCACTTGCCTTAGTTTTGCAGAATGTCCTCTTCGTGATGCGGCAGCGGTAAAAACCAATTGGTTAGTTACTGTCCAACCTGCCGAAATAAGATTACTGATAGCCTCTTTTGCTTCAGGTGTAACTTCTATTGGTGATTCAAAATGGGTTTGAATTAAGAATTGTTTGATACCTATTTTTTTTGCTTTGGTTTTAAATTCTTTCAATACTGTTATTAGTTCAGGAGTCATTCTTTGAGGCAAATAAATAGGGAGTCTTGTTCCTAATCTTACTCTTAGTATTTCTGCATATTTCTCTCCTTCTTTACGGTTTTTGTTTGCTTCTTTTTTTCTAATAGCCATTTCGTAAACTTCATCTAATATAGCTTTTAAAGATTTGTCGGAACTCATTAACGCATCGCCACCGGTAATTAGAATATCTCTTAATTGAGAGTCATCTTCAAAATATTTGATAAGCCGTTTCATTTTTTCGTTCCAGCTTTCTTTTGGCTTTAGTTTGTCTAAATTAAAATTTAGGTTACCACTCTGGAAATCATACATCCTTTGGCATGATGCACACAAACCACCACAAGCTCTACCAATAGTATCGGGAATCAATATCGCAACTTCTGGATATCTTCTATGGACGTTATGGTGAGAGGGAAGTAACCATCCTGCTGCATTTGGTTTTCCGGGTTCTACAATATCTTCTTTTTCCCAAGCAACAATATGCCCGAATTCATCAATTAATTGTTTTGAGTAAATAATATAATCTCTGATAGCAAGGTCGCCACCAATTGCAAAATACGGTACTCTAACGTGCAATAATGATAAATAATATGGATTTATAAAAAAGGGAATGCCGGCTTTCTCTGCATCTTTAAGTATTTTTAATGTATCGGGATCAAGAGAGTTGCCAAGCATTTCGTTTAGCAAATCAGGGTTTCGTATTGCAAATCTCAAATGAAATGTTTTATCTTTCCACCATTCAAGCATTTTTAGAGTTTTTTGCTCTCTTGATATTCCTTCTTCAAAAAAATATTTTTTATCGCTTATTTCTTTCTTGTCAATTTTATCAATAAAAATATTAATTATTCTATCTCTGTTTTCCTCTCTTAATTTAATAATTCTTGGATCTAATCCTGATGGCCAGCGTGTCATCCATTTTAGTACCTTTTCTTTGTTTGGCAATTTCTTTTTACTTTTACCTGTAAATTGTCTGAAAAGATGAATCATATCTTGAAAAAAGTATGGTTTTGCTCCACCTGTACCTTGAGTTACTGCAAGCCAAATAAGTTCAATAGGATTTGAAATAGCTATTTCACCACGCAAATTAAGGTCTTCATATTTTATTCCTGCATTGTCAACGTAATCCAGTATTCGGATTGCTGCATAATCTTTCCACTTTAATTTTTCAAAAGTACTTCTCCCTGTTGCTTCATTTTTATAAAACATTAAAGCATCAGGACTATTTTGAAGCTCGCCAAGTATCCAATTTTTAACTCCCACAAGTGCTTCGGTTTCATTTCTTGAACCCTGCATTATTTCATGTAATATAGGATTTTCTTCTAATAATTTTCTTAATAATTTATGAGATTGTACACTAATCGCAATTTTGTCAAGTTTTGCTATTGTTGGCATAATGTTAATATTTTATTTGTTAACGTAATTTTCATTCAAGCAATTTGTGAAAAAGATATAAAGTAAGTAATTTTTAAAAAGTGTAAATATACAATTTCTTTTAGAAGGGAGTAATAAAAATAAAAGATTTTTTACTACTCAGCAACTTTGCAAAATATAAAAGCCACAGATTTAAAAACTATCAAGAATTTATCAAATCAATCTTCTTTAGCAAAAAACATATTAATTTCACCCTTTCCTTTTGCTTCTATTTTTCCACGATTTATGAATTTGAAATCGTTTTTTAATAAATTGAATGTAGCTTCCGAAACGTTAATTTTCATTGGTTCTGAG
>JAYEOP010000294.1 GCA_034723125.1 Bacteroidota bacterium
TCTGCTAAAAAGCCCGAGATTGTCGCGGTCGTACCTCCCTCACAATGATGACTTTATGGCTTGTTGTAGGAATTGTTTATTCGTTTATTTGGAATTTGACTGCGAACTATTGACTGTTTTTGACTGCTGACTGAAGACTGCCGACTGAGGACTGTTTTTGACTACCTCTGCTAAAAAGCCCGAGATTGTCGTGGTCGTACCTCCCTCACAATGACGATTTTATGGCTTGTTGTAGGAATTGTTTAGTTTCTCCTCCGTAGCTTTAGCGAAGGAGGATTTAGTTATCTGTTTATTCGTAACACATAACTCTAAGTACTTTAGGCACTCTAGGCACTTTAAGTACTTCTTCTTGTTTATTCGAAATTTGACTGTGGACTGTTTTTTACTGCCGACTGGAGACTGCCGACTGCGGACTCGTAATTTGTTTATTCGTAACACATAACTTTCGAAGCGAAGCAAGTCCGTAGGATTAGTTTTTAGCTTTTAGTTTTTAACTCTAAATACTTTAGGCACTATAAGTACTTCTTCTTGTTTATTCGTAACACATAACTCTAAGTACTTTAGGCACTCTAGGCACTTTAAGTACTTCTTTTTGTTACTCATACGAGCTAACTTCGTGTCGCAAGTTTTGGTGATTTTTAGTATCATTTAAATCAAATTTTAATTTCAATTATTATAATCATAACTTTGCTACTTAATTTTAGATTAGAATGAAGTATTACGATAATGATTTTGCTGTAATTGTACCTTTGGCAAACGAAAGTGAGGATTTTGATATTTTTGTAAATGCATTAAAAAGTGTTTTTGATGAACTGCAAAGTGGAACAGCTTATTTTGTAGTGGATAAAGTTTCAAAAGATAACACTCTTGAACTTTGTAGAGAACTTGAAAAAAAGGATGAAAGATTTCATACGGTATGGGCTCCTGAAAATAAAAATGTTGTTGATGCATATTTACGTGGTTTAAAGGAAGCTTATGACAAAAATCATGATTTGGTAATTGAAATGGATGCAGGAATGTCGCATGATCCTATGGCGATAATTATGTTTATTCGTGTGCTTAATGAAGGCAACGAATGTGCTTTTGGCAGTAGGTTTATCAATGGTGGTTCAATGGCTGACTCTCCTCTTTTTCGCAGAATGCTTTCAAAGAATGGAACAAGAATGACAAATCTGTTACTTGGTAGCCAAATGTATGATATGACTTCTGGTTTTCAAGGATTTCATAGAGAAATTCTTGGTAAAATTTTGGAATATCCTTTTCTTTCAAAAGCTCATTACTACCAAACTGAAATGAGATATTTGCTTAGGAAAAAACGTTATCGTGAAATACCTATTCACTATCGTGCTCCATCAAATAGTGTTTCTAAAGGTGCAATTAATAACGCATGGAAAGTTTTGTTTTATTACTTCAAACAAAGATTGCTTTTTAAAGCAAAGTATATTTAAAGTCTATTGTTGAAATTTATTAATTTTACTCAAAAAAAGAATGATAAAAAAAGTTGTAGTTACTGGTGCTTCAGGGCATATAGGATTTAATGTTGCAAAATTACTGATTGATAAGGGTTATGAAACTCATCTATTGATAAGAAAAGAAAATATAAATATTTTTAAGTTAAAGCAACACGGTGCAGTTGTGCATTCTTGTGATTTACTGAATTCTGAAACTTATAAAAATATTCTATCGGATACACATTCTGTTTTTCATCTTGCTGCTGAAAACACAACCAAAAAAGATGATGAAGCAAGAATTTTAGAAAATACTTCAGGAATAGCTGAAACATTTATAAATGAGTGTGTAAAGCAAAAAGTTAAAACAATTATTTATACAAGTTCTGTTGTTGTTCTTGGTAGAAGTGAAAATAAAAATGAATTAATCACTGAAAATGATAAAACAAAATTCGTTGAAAGCCCTTATGTTGCAGGTAAATTAAAGGCAGAAGAGTTTGTAGAAAAGTTGATTAAAGAAAATGATGTTGATATCCGAAGGCTTTATCCTGCATGGGTAATTGGTAGTGGTGATTCCCGAATGACCCCCCCTCATCAAATTATTTCAAATTTTGTATCAAAAGGACAGCCGTTTTATTTTCAGGGAGGTATCTCTTTGTCTGATGTTGAATCGGTTGCGGAGGCTCAAGTGAATGCTCTTGAAAAAGGAAAGAAAAATGAGAAATATGTTTTGGGTGGCGAAAATGTTACTTTCAAACAGTTTTATGATTTGCTTGCTAAATATTCAGGACACAAAAAACCCTTCGTAAATATTCCAAAATGGCTAATTGTTGCAGGAGCAACTTTTACAAAACCAATTTTTAAAATGTTTGGGATGGAACCAATTATTGAGCCTGCTTACGCAAAAAGTGTTTTTGGGAATTTTAGTTGGTACGATAGTTCTAAAGCCCAAAATGAGATTGATTATAAAATTACAAAAGCTGATGATTTGTTGAAAAATGCTGTAACCGAAGCAAGAAAAAGAATTTCAGCTACTTTAAATTTAGGAATACAAAAAAATCCATTTAAAGAAAATAGTTCTGAAAAGGGGAAATTATTAATTACTGGAGCTCCCGGATGGCTTGGTAACAGAATGATAGATGTTTTGATAAATGGCGATAAAGATGGCGAATTTCAAAGTAATAGGAAAGTGAAGCTTCTTGTTCAACCTCAATATCAAGGTTTTTTAAATCTACCGAAGAATTTTGAAATTGTTTATGGAGATATTACTGATAAAAATTCTTTGGCGAAAGTACTCGAAAATGTGAGTACTGTATTTCATATTGCAGGAGCTATTTATCCTCCAAAAATAAAAACTTTGTATGAAGTAAATTTTAAAGGAACAAAA
>JAYEOP010000295.1 GCA_034723125.1 Bacteroidota bacterium
GGTAAAAGTAGTTTTGATGTTGTAATAAAACTAAAAAATGATAATTATAAAGTTAGTGGTTTAATTGCCATTTTTACTTATGATTTTAATATTTCAAAGGAAAATGCTGAAAACAATAATATTAAATTTTATACCTTGACAGATTATAATATTTTACTGGAAGAAGCTTTAAGAATGAAATACATTTCTGATAAAGATTTGCAACTATTAAAGGAATGGAGAAAAGCTCCTGAGAAATGGGGTAAATAGTACCTCTAAGAAAACTCTGCAAAATTAGATTCCTATCTTTTTGCGATATTTTCATCTTTGTATAAACGTAGCTATACGCAGAATTATTAATTGCTAAAAAATAAAATTACTTCCTTATATTCGAAGCATTTATTCTTTTGAAATACCTAACCCAGATAAACTGGAAAAGAATAACTGACTTCGTCTGTCGAAGATATGCTAAGTGTAATAAGAAGTAAGTACGTCTGTCAAAGACAGATTCACAGATTTCAAACTGCCTTTGGTATTTTGCTTTGTAAAAATTTATTATAGTAAATTACTTTTAATCTGTGAATCTGTGGCAGTTATTGTCCTTTATATATTTTCTGCCAAAAGATACACTAATATTAGAAATAAGATACTAAAACGATTATTCCTTGTTTCCCTTTTCTTCCTCGTTTCTTTTCAAAAGCTCATTAGAATTGGACATTATTCGCTTTGTAAGTTGAGGCTGTTCTTTGAGATTGCCCTTTGATATATTAAGAGCTTTTTTTGCCGAATTTAAGTTTTTTGTTGCAGTAAGTGCTGTTCGTACCGACCCTATCGACTTTACAGATTCAAACAATGCAGGAGATTGTTTGCATAATGACTTAACTTCATCATCCATTTTGAGGGTGTTTTTGCTAATGTTACCAACCTGCTCTTGAATATTTAATATTTTTTCAATTTCACCTTCTTTAAGTTTGTTTAATGATTTCTCCAAATCAAGAAGGTTTAAATTGGTTGAACGAGTTTTTGTGTAAATGCTAAAAGCTTTATTAACAAATTGGTCAATACTTGCTTCACCTGTATTTTTTCTTGGTTGTTTAATGGTTTTTTCCACTTGTGCATGTAATTCAGGAATGCCCAATAAACTAATAAAAACAACAATAATAGAATGTATTCTTAATGATTTCATAACAATTAATATTTTATTAATAAATGAGTAATATAAAAAACAGATATTAAAATATTTCAAATATACAATTTTAATTTTGAGTCCACTCAAAAAAGTCTTAAAATAATTTTCAGCTTCTTTTTACATCAAACTCTAAAGGGAGAAGTAGTTAAAAATCAGTACTCTCTTTAGAGAATGGGGCAATTCCTGATTTTCAAAACCTGCACTCATTACTTTTTAGAGTGAACTCAATTTTAATTTCAAAAAATTTCTTGGGATACTATTCTCTATTTTTGGAATCCATAAAAATTGTTACAGGTCCATCATTAATTAATGAAATATCCATTTCAGCACCAAATTCTCCGGTCTTAATTTCTTTGTTACAGCTTTGCTCTAATTTTTCTACAAAACTATTATAGATAGGAATAGCAATTTCCGGTTTTGCCGATTTTATGTATGATGGTCTGTTTCCTTTTTTTGTACTTGCATGAAGTGTAAACTGGCTAACTGCAAGAATTTCTCCTTCAATAGCATTCACCGATAAATTCATTACAGCATTTTCATCATCAAATATTCTCAGATTAATAATTTTTTTTACCAGCCAATCAACATCTTCTCCTGTATCAGCATTTTCAATTCCTACTAATACTAACAATCCTTTATCAATTTTTGAATAAATTTCATTTTCAATCAATACTGAGGCTTCTTTCACTCTTTGAATAATTACACGCATAACTTTAATTATATTGCAAAATTCAAAATACTTTTTTAAAAAAACAAAATTTTATGGAATAATTTTCATTTATTTTGCTGATGAAAAAATTATTTTAAAAAAAATTTGGTCAGTTAATTTTTTTGTTGTTCTTTTGCGAGTGAATACTAACTAACTTAATTGAGATGTTATCAAAAAGACAAGAACAAATAATCGAAGAGTCTGTTAGAATTATTGACGAAAAAGGGATACAGGGGTTTACTATTAAAAATTTGTCCAAGGCTATTGGTATTTCCGAGCCGGCAATATATCGACATTTTGAAAGTAAATTTCAAATTCTTGTTGAAATTCTTGATGGTTTTAATAATAAGATGCGTCATTTTGAACAGCAATTTATTAATAATAATGATAGTGCAATAGAAAAGATAGAAAAGATTTATCAAGGACATTTTGCTTTTTTTTTAGAGAATCCTGCAATAATTTCAGTAATTTTTGCTGAAGAAATTTTCAATAATGACAAAAGCTTATATAATAAGATCAATGAAATTCTTCAGATAAATGAGAATATGATTTTGAAAATAATTGGAGAAGGGCAAATAAATGGAGAAATAAAAAATGAAGTTGATAAAAATCAAATTACCATTATTGTTATGGCTTCATTACGCTTAATTGTAAAAAAATGGAAGCTAAGTTCATTTGCTTTTGACCTTAAAAAAGAAGGACAAAAATTATTTGAATCAATAAAAATATTAATTAAAAAGTAAAAAAACGTAAAATGAAAAAAATTATTAATTCCAAATTTTTATTTCTGTTTTTTATAGGAGTGTTTTTAATAACATTTTATCCTAAAGAAGCTAATGCTTGTGAAATTGAAATTGAAATAGTACAGGGTGAAAAAGAAATATATAAAGTAGGCGATATTATAGTTGTAAAAGTTATTGTAACATTAACTCACAGATCTTGCCCTATCTCTATCAAAAAAACCAAGTTTGAAATGAACGGCTTAAAAGTAGTTGGTGCCACGGATTGGAAACAAAATTCTACAATGGTTTTTGAAAGAAAATTAAAAATTGAAGTATTAAAAACCAAAGATAATAAAATGCAATTAAGTGCTATCAGAACTTGCGACAAAGATGGTGGATTCGGATCATTGATTATAAAAAATAAAAATTAATACTATGCTTTCTCATTCTAAAATAATTCCTTTTAGACTTATTATTTTTCTATTAATTACTTTGCTTTTTACTCCTAAAGTTTATTCTCAAGATGAAGATGAGTTTTCTGAATTTAAGACTATTGAAAATCAGGAGAATGGAGGTGAAGACGAATTTATGGAATTTGAACAAAGCAACGATGAGTTTGAACAATCAAATGATGAATTCAGCAATGAAAATTCGGATGTTGTTAAAGAAAAAGTTAGTTATACACGATTGTATTGGTCATTAGTAATACTTGCTTTTACTATTCTTGCAGGTTTTATGGTCAGGTATCGTGCAACTCGAAAGTTAAGATCAATATTTTTAATAGCATCAGTTGTAATTTTAGGATTTTACAGAGGAGGTTGTCCTGGTCCAATTTCAAGTTTTATGAATACATATTTAATGGCAATTGGTGTAGAAATTAATTGGCAGGCAATAATTTGGTTTCTTGGGTTAATCCCAATAACCTATATTCTTGGACAAGTATTTTGTGGTTGGATTTGCCATTTAGGAGCATTACAGGAATTTTTATTTATTCCTAAAATAAGTATTTGGAAAAGTACAAAAGCTCAAAAAATATTAAAAATTGTAAGAACAGTAGTCTTAATCGGTTTTTTAATTCAGCTAACATTTACTCATGTATTGCTTTGGAATAAAGTAGGTCCCTTTAAAGTTGCTTTCAATTTGTTTTCTGCAAATCTTGCAGGATACATTTTATTAGGAATTTTACTCCTTAGTTCAGTTTTTATTTATCGTCCTTTTTGTAAAGCGATTTGCCCCGTAGGTCTTTTATTGGGCTGGATAAGCAAAATTCCTGGTGCATCAATTCTTGGAATAAATAATTCTTGTATAGGATGTAAAAATTGTAACGATGCATGTAACACAGATGCAATAACAAGGGAAAACAAAACAAGTTATTTGGATAACACAAATTGCATTTTGTGTGGAGATTGTTTAGACTCTTGTAAAAGTAAAAGTATTTCATTTCACAGAAAAGGAAAAACAAATAATGAAAAAATTATTCTTAAAAGTATTAAAAAGTACAATAATAAGTAGTATTATCGTTTTTAGCTCGCTAAATGTAAATGCACAAATGCGTTGCAGAAGTATTTTAGGTTCACATCTTTCGCCAATTAACAAAGATATTCCTCTATTATGGGCAGTAGAAGGAACTATGGCTCCAGGAATAATGAGTAGTGTGGGAGATGCGGACAATGCTAAACTTAACGGAGGAATGATACTTGGAGCATTGGATTACACCTTTTTAAAAAAGCATCATTTTTATTTTGAAGGTGGTTTTAAAATATGGGAAAATTCAGAACTGACACCAAAAATAAGTGAGAAAAGCAAACATCTTGGAATACGTCAAGTTTTTTATAGTTTTAATGAAGAAAATACTAAAATAAAAGTCGGCTTACATGAAATGAAACTTGGTAATTATTTCCTTGTTGATGAAAGAGTTTTAGGAATTAGTGTTGATCAGCAATTCGGAGCTTTTTCTTTTCATCCTCGTGTAGGGACTGTTATTGATGATTTCGCACGTATGGGACGTTTTTGTGGAAACAGGCATCTTTACAATTTAATTACAACTGATTATACAGAAAAAATAGGAGAGAAAGGTGGAGAGACAAATTTAGCAGGAATAGTAATTAATTGGAATCCTTCTTTTGAAAAAGAAGTTGAAAGTAGTGATGATGAATTTTCAACATTTAATGAATTTGAAGAAAAGAAAGCATTGATAGTAGAGGATGTTGGAATTATTTTTTATCAAGAATTTGGTAAAATTATTCAAACCCACAAACAATACTTTGGTTCATTGGTAACTTTTAATTTACCTGCAAAATTTAATCTATTAGCAGGAGGTGTTTTTCAAAACTTGAAGTGGAATAATACCTTGGTTTATATTGCTGATATTAAAAGAATTTTTATTTGGAATTCTGGTGAGAACACTGAAATTGGTGGTGCTTTTATTGGCAAATATGATGTTGATAATAATGCAAAATTTCAACCCCTTTTCAGTAATTTATTTCTTGGTGAAATAATGCGTTTGGATGCAACAGATTTCCCTTTATGGAAAGCTTCTGTAAATCATGATTTTAAAGGTAAACTAAAATTTAACATGGGTATAAAAGCAGTTGGACAAATAGAAGGGAATAATACCTCTGAGATAGATTTTGAAACAGCCATTCAATTATTTGGACATTCAAAAATAACAGCAATTTTTAGTCATGTAAAAACAGATGCATTACCAAATGATATAAATATGCTAAGGCTTGAACTAAAAGTTGCTTTTTAAATTGTTGTAAACAAAAAAAAGATTAGTACAAGCATGTACTAATCTTTCAATAAATTAAAAAGGACGGTTTATTTGTTAACTATTATTTTTAACAAATTCGTCAACTCTTGATTTTCCGATAATCTCTTCTTTAAATTTATAATGTCCTGATGCTGTTTTTACAGGGACAATAACTCTTACAATTTCTGTGGCTTTTTTAAGACCAGCTATAACTTTCTTTGCCATGATTATTTAGTTTCTTTATGTAATGTGTGTTTTCTAAGAGTCGGGTTATATTTCATCAATTCTAACCGCTCTGTAGTATTCTTTTTGTTTTTGGAAGTAAAATATCTTGATGTTCCGGGTAAACCACTTTTTTTGTGCTCGGTACATTCAATGATTACTTGTTGCCTTCCGCCTTTACTTTTCTTTGCCATCTTTATAAAACTTTAATACCCTTTTTTTCTAATTCCATTAAATAATTATAAACACCTTTTTTATTCATATTTCTAAGAGCACTTGTAGAAATTTTAAGTGTTATTGTTCTATCTATTTCAGGTATATAAAATTTCTTAACCTGAAGGTTAGGATAAAATTTTCTTTTTGTTCTTTTGTTGGTTCTTCCTACATAATTACCAACAATTGCTCTTTTTCCAGTTAAATCACATACTCTTGACATAATAATCCGTTTTCTTTAAGGGGTGCAAATATCATATATTTTTTAATATCAACAAAATTATTAACAAATATTTTTTTTATTATCTTTTTGAAAAGATTTGTTTTGATAAAAAATTGGATATAAGTCTTTTGTACTGTAGTTTTATTCATTATTTTTTGTTGATTTTTAAATAGTGGCTATAAGAAAACTCGTATGTTTTTGACTGTTAGAATATTATGTGTATTTTGTCGCTTGAATCTAATGTCATAAAGTAGTTATTTGATTGTCATTAAGTTACAAAACCCAATGACAATTTAATGACAATTGAATGACTTTTACATTCACATCCATTATTAATTCAAAGCCCAAGTATAATTAGTAATACAAAGTTTTCTTAGTGCTACTAAATAGATAATTAATTATCAATTATTTTCTTCAAGTTCAGTTTTAAAATTACGGAATGCCCTAAAAATAGCAGATGCAATATAAACTTGTCCGATATCGGAAGTAAGGTATTTTCTTTCATTTGCATTTGATAAAAATCCTGTTTCTATCAAAACACTGGGCATTGTTGTTTCCCAAAGTACAAGAAAGCCGGCTTGCTTAACTCCTCTGCTCTTTCTATGTACTCTATTTTTAAACTGATCTTCTATTTTTGACGCAAGGTTGAGGCTTTGCTCTGTATAGGCATTCTGAACAAGGGAAAAAATTATATGTGCTTCAGGAGATGACGGATCAAAACCATCATATTTGTCAAGATAGTTTTCTTCCATTTTGATAACTGAATTTTCCTTCATAGCAACTGAAAGGTTTTTTTCGTTTTTATGAACACCCATTACAAATGTTTCTGTTCCATAAGCATTTGTTGATCTTACGGCATTGCAATGTATTGATATAAAAACATTGGCACTTTGGTTATTTGCAATTCTAGCTCTTTCATACAATCCTATAAAAACATCTGTTTTTCGTGTATAAATAACTTTTACGTCATCTAAATTTTCTTCAATTATATCCCCTAATTTTTTTGCAATTGACAATGCAACATCTTTTTCTTTTATTCCTGCCGATATTGCTCCCGGGTCTTTTCCTCCATGACCTGCATCAATAACAATTGTTTTGACATGAAATTTGCTATCATTTAAAGTTTGGAATGAACTAAAAACAAAAATAATTGAAAGTAAAATTAATATTCTATAATATTTCATATTGTTAATTCTATAAAAAACTAACTTTGAAAACCTTTATTAGTCTGCAAAAATAGTAAATAAAACAGCTTTTGAAATTACTAAAACATTTTTTTATCACAATATTTTTTTTAATCACTTTATCAATAGCCTTTGGGCAAAATGCTATTGTTGATTCAAACAATAGTATTTCAGTTATTTCCGACACTTTATTAGTAAATAGTCCTGATTCTTTATCAAATGAAAAAAACATTGGTGATTCCTTAATTAGTAAAGATGCAATAAAGTCAGTTATCAATTATTCTGCCAACGATTCTTTTCCTATTTACATGGAGAACAATATTATGACTCTTTACAAAAATGCAGTAATAACTTATGAAGAAATAAAAGTTGAGGCGGGAATAATAAAAATTGATTGGAATAAAAATCTTATTTATGCCTATGGATATTATGATAGCTTAGAAAAATATAAGGAAGCACCGGTTTTTACGGAAAGTGGGAAAGCATATAAAGCAAAAAAAATTATTTACAATTTCAAAACGAAGAAAGCAAAGATATTCAATCTTTATACTGAGGAAGATCAAAGTTATATTCATGGTGAAGAAGTAAAAAAAGATGAGAATAATGTTTTGTGTATAAAAAATGCAAAATATACTACTTGTAATTTAGAGCATCCTCATTTTTATATTGCAGCAACAAAAATAAAAATTTTAGAAAATAAAATTATTACAGGTCCTGCATATTTTGTAATTGAAGATATTCCATTACCTATTGGAGTTCCTTTTGGTTTTTTCCCTAAAAAACAAACACGCTCTTCCGGGATAATCCTTCCCTCTTATGGCGAATCAAATAATAGAGGTTTTTATCTGAGAGGATTAGGATATTATTTAGGAATCAACGATTATTTTGACCTTTTAATTAAAGGAGATATTTATTCAAGAGGTAGTTGGATGATGGATTTAAGTTCAAATTACAGTAAGAGATATAATTACAGGGGTAACTTTGGGATAAAATACGGACATAATAAATATGGAGACCCTGATGCATCGGATTTTCGTTTAGATAAAGATTTCTCTATCAGATGGACGCACAGACAAGACCCCAAAGCAAGACCAAATTCAAATTTTAGTGCAAATGTTAATGCAGGAAGTCAAAATTCTTTTAGAAATAATTCCATGAATGCTAATGAAATTTTGCAAAATAATCTTAGCTCTAATGTTACTTATTCAAAAACATTTGCAGGAACACCTTTTTCAATGAATGCTAGTGCTTCTCATAGTCAAAATTTATCCAACAACACTGTAAGTCTTACTGCACCGAACTTAAGTCTTAACATGAAAAGAATTTTTCCTTTTAGAGGAAGTGGAGTGAAAAAAAGTAAATGGTACAATGATATTGGCTTAAGTTACAATATGGATTTTAGAAATAATATAAATACTGTTGACAGCATTTTATTTGATGAAGCAACTTGGAGAGAATGGCAAAATGGAATAAAGCATAACATTCCATTGTCAACAAGTTTTAAAGTTCTAAAATATTTTTCAATTTCTCCATCGGTAAATTATGCGGGAAGAACATATTTTGAGAAAATTCATAAAACTTACTACAGCGAACATGATTCGGCAGTTGGAGACACAATTATCACCGAAACTTTAAATGGTGTTTATCACTTGCATGATGTTAGTGTTTCAGGAAATATAAGTACAAGAATTTATGGGATGTACAATATTAATAAATTGGGACTTATTGCAATACGTCATCTTGTTTCACCTAACCTAAGTTTTTCTTATCATCCCGATTTTAGCAATCCAGATTGGGGCTATTATCAGGAAGTTCAAACAGATACAACTGTAAATAATTTTGAAAAATATAATGCCTTTCAAGGAGCAATATTTGGTTCGCCATCTCCTTATAAGCAAGGTAATTTGAACTTCAGGATTCAAAATAATTTTGAAGCGAAAATTAAAACTAAAACAGATACGGCAACAAAAGAAAATACTAAAAAAATAAAGCTATTAGATAATCTCGATTTTTCAGGTCATTATAATTTTTTAGCCGATTCAATGAAATTATCAGATATTCGTTTTAATGGAAGAACAAGTCTTTTTAAAAATAAAATTAGTATTCAGTTTTCAGGAACAATTGACCCTTATCATATTACTAAAGACAGTTTTAGAATAGACAAATTAGCAATTTTTAATGGCTTCCAAGCAGGAAGACTTACACGGGGAAATATTTCTGTAAATGCCAGAATTAATTCACCTAAGAATAAAGACAATTCGGAACAAATAGGTTTTAATGGAATGCCTTATGGCAATTATGTGGATTTCGATATTCCATGGAATATTTCTTTTAATTACTCATTAAATTATTCAAACTATAGAGTGAGTAACGGAAAAGTAACAAATGCTCCGGTAATCAATCAAACGTTAACCTTTAGTGGAAATTTGAGTTTAACAAAAAAATGGAAGATCAATTTTCGCTCAGGATACGACCTTGAATTAAATAAGTTTTCATTTACATCATTTGATATTTATAGGGATTTACACTGCTGGGAAATGAGCTTTAGCTGGATTCCTTTCGGTTACAGACAAAGCTACATGTTTAAAATAAACGTAAAATCTGCAATCTTAAAAGACCTTAAGTTTGATAAGAAAAAGTATTATTACGATTATTAAAATGCTTTCAAATAAACAAAAAGAAGTACTTAGAGTACTTAAAGTGCCTAAAGTACTTAGAGTTAAAAACTAAAAACTAAAAGCTAAAAACTAAAAGCTAAAAACTAAAAACTAAAAGTTAAAATTTTAACAATTCAGCAAAAAGTTTCATAAATGCTTTCAAATAAACAAAAAGAAGTACTTAGAGTACTTAAAGTGCCTAAAGTACTTAGAGTTATGTGTTACGGATAACCAATGCTATTAAAAATTAAACCCAAGCAAAGAGTTTCATAGATGCTTTCAGATAAACAAAAAGAAGTACTTAGAGTACTTAAAGTGCCTAAAGTACTTAGAGTTATGTGTTACGAAAAAACAGATAAACAAATCACCAAATAAACAAATAAACAAATCATCAATTCCTCAAAAGCTTTCAGATAATGTAATTCTGCAAATTAAAGTAGTAGCAGT
Source organism: Bacteroidota bacterium (assembly GCA_034723125.1). Classification (NCBI taxonomy): domain Bacteria; kingdom Pseudomonadati; phylum Bacteroidota; species Bacteroidota bacterium. The sequence goes on from JAYEOP010000295.1 coordinate 10,298, forward strand.
TTTATGCTGGATTTCTGGCATTAGATGAATTGCCGGCTAACCAGCCAGTTGAGTATGCAATTTGTAAATTATAGCCTCCTGTTTCAGCATCAAGATCGATAATTTCTCCTGCAAAAAATAATCCTTTCACTAGTTTCGATTCCATAGTTTTGGGTGATATTTCATTAGTGGGAATCCCTCCGGAAGTAATTATGGCTTCTTTAAAAGTTCGGTGCTTTGTGATTGTAAAAGGCATATTTTTAAGAAGATGCAATATTTGTTTTCGTTCTTTAGATGAAATCTGATGACATTTTTTGTCAAAATCAAATCCTAGAATTTCAATAAAAACAGTAATCATCTTAGACGGTAACCAATAACGGAAAATATTATTGATGTTTTTCTTTCCATGTTCATTAAGGTCTCGTATCAATCGCTTATCGAGTTTTTGCTCATCAAGAGCGGGCTTTAAATCGATGATGATTTCTACTTTGTTGTTCTTATGTAATTCGCAAACAACAATTCTGCTTAGGGTTAGAATAATTGGACCTGACAAACCGAAATGTGTAAATATCATCTCGCCAAAATCTTCAGCTACTTTCTTATTATTTACCCAAACGATAGCTTTTACATTTTTAAGACTAAGTCCTTTTAGCTTTTGTGCCACATTGCCTTCAGTTTCCAAAGGTACAAGTGCAGGCATAGCTTTTACAATAGAATGTCCTACACTTTCGGCTAACTCATATCCTTCTCCATTTGAACCTGTGGCAGGGTATGATTTTCCTCCTGTAGCTATTATCACATGTTTCGCCATTAGTTTTTGTCCGTTTACCTGAACAGCTTGTATCATGTTGTTTTCTACAATCAGCTTTTCAACTTTATGTCCGGTTTGGATTTCAACTTTTAGTTCCTTAACCCACTTTAGTAATGCTTCTAAAACATCTGAAGCTTTATTGTCATTGGGAAAGTAGCGTCCTCCTCGCTCTAATGTAGTTTCTACTCCATAGTTGTTAAGCAACTCAATTATATCTTCCGAAAAGTATTGTGAAAAGGCATTTCTTAAAAATTTTCCGTTAGGGTAAACATGTGTGATAAATTCAGCAATGGCTGCACTATTGGTAACATTACATCTGCCTTTTCCTGTAATTAGTAGTTTACGTCCTGCCTGACGCATTTTTTCAAGGATTAGAACCTTAGAGCCTAACTCTGCTGCTCTGCCGGCTGCCAATAAACCTGCAGGACCTGCTCCCACAACTATAACATCATATTTATTCATCTACTGCAAAGGTATCTTTTAATAAACAATATTTTAAAAGTGTATATGTTTTTGTTTCGAGCTTCAAAAATTTATAAACTCATCCCTACTGACTTCTTTATATTTTCACGCAAAGACGCAAAGAACGCAAAGAAGAATTGTTTAGCTGGTGATTTGTTTCAATAGTCATTTAGTGGTCATTTGCTTCGCTGTCATTTAATTGTCATTAAGTTGTTTATTTGGTGATTTGTTTATTTGTTTGAGGATGCAAGATACTGTTGACTCCTTTATAAAAAAACTCCACCATACCGTCATTGCGAAGGAGGAACGACTGTGGCAATCTGATGAGTAGGAGTAATTTCTCGCAAAGACGCCCCGATACAGTCATTCTTCCTTATGGGGCAAGCAAAGAACGCTAAGAAGAATTGTTTATTTGTTTCAATAGTCATTTAGTGGTCATTTGCTTCGCTGTCATTTAATTGTCA
>JAYEOP010000296.1 GCA_034723125.1 Bacteroidota bacterium
AATTTCAAGTTTGTCTTTAGTATGAAGATTCTCTGATAAATTATTATTATATTTTAATCCGCCTTTTATTTTTGTTCTTACAAATGCCCAGTCATTATGATTATTAAATGATGCAATGGTAAACATACATGAAGGTAATTCTGAACTATCTCCTTTAATAGTTTTATTTATCTCTTTTTCTTTTGTGCTTTCTTTTTCTGATAATTCAAGCTATTGATTACATTTTTCACATCTCAATTTACCTTCAGTATTTATCCAACCGCAATTTGTACATCTCATTTTATTGTTATTTTTTCAATAATTTGCTTTTTTATAAAATGTAAATTTAACATAATCTAAATATTTTTAAGAATAATTTAAAAAAAAAAATTAATAGCTTTTAATTAATTATAAATATTTCCTAACTTTGTTATTAAAATTAAGCTTGTTAAATAATATGAATTATCTAAATGCTTTACACAAAATAATTGATTTTTTGTCCGTCAATAAAATACCGTATATGATTTTTGGAGGTATTGCTAATAGCATTTATGGTAATCCTCGTCAAACTTTTGATATTGATATAAAAATAAAAATTGATAAAGATATTTCTGATTTTATAGATAGTTTGGCAAAAAAATCTACGATACTTGTTGATAACCCTATTTCATTTGTAAAAGAAACAAATGTTTTACCTGTTGAAATTGATAAAATAAAAGTTGATATTGTTTTTGCAGAATTAGAGTTTGAAATAAATGCTATTGAAAATGCAAAAACATTTGATTACCTTGGTGTTAAAATGAAGGTTTGTTCGGTTGAAGATTTTATTATTCAAAAAGCAATATCAACAAGACAAAAAGATTGGATGGACATTGAAACAATTATTAGCTTAAAAAATGATGAAATAAATTGGGATTATTTGTTAAAACATATAAAAGAATTAGCTGTATTTCTTGCTAATGATAATATCCTAACGAATATTTTAAAATTTAAAAAATGAAACAACAGTACAGCAACTATATTGAAAAAATGAATAAATATAATACTTTTGAACTAAAGTATTTAAAAGCACTAAAGCAAGAGTTTAAACTTAAGCGTTTTTTTGAACTCATGGAACTTGCTTACAAAAACACTGACGTTAAAAAGATTGAAAAAATACATAAAGAAAAATTACAGCATTTAATAAATGCTAACAGAAAATTAAAAAAACAAATAAGTGCCTGAACTAATACAAGGAAAAATATTTGCAAACAGATATAAACTAATAGAAAAGCTTGGTATTGGTGGTTTTTCAGAAGTGTGGAAAGTTGAAGATACCAAAGCAGGAAATATTGTTGTTGCTCTTAAAATATTTTCTCCCAATAAAGGATTGGACTCAAAAGGGCTAAGTTTGTTTAGCAAAGAATACTCTTTGGTTTTTAATCTCAATAATCCGAATTTGCTAATACCAAAACATTTTGATGAAGTAGATGGCTCTCCCTATCTTGTAATGCAATATTGTAAAAACGGTTCTGTTTATGAAAAAGATAAACCTTTTACAGAAAATGAAGTTGCAAAATTTATGCTTCATGCTTCTTCTGCATTAGAATATTTACATTCCTAGGATTCTCAAATAATACATCAGGATATAAAACCCGAAAACTTTTTAATTGACGATAAGGGAGATTACCTTCTTGCAGATTTTGGAATAAGCAGTAAAATGAGAAGAACACTCACTCGTAGCATGGGTAAAGTAAGCTCGGCAGGTACGCTTGCTTATATGGCTCCTGAGAAATTTAGTAAAGAAAAATTATCAGTAATTGCAGGAGATATTTTCTCACTTGGTGCAACAATTTTTGAACTTTTAACAGATGATACTCCTTTTGAAGAACATGGAGGCTTAGCATTAAACTCAGGTGCAGAAATACCAAATCTTTCAGGGAACTTTTCTCCTGAACTTAATAAAATTATAAAAGCTTGTCTTAGCAAAAACCCTGAGGATAGACCAACAGCAAAAGATTTAACAAACTTTGCTCATTATTACCAAAGAAAAAACAAATGGCCTGAATTATTAAAAGATGAAAATAAAAAAGCTAAAAAAGAAAGAAAAACAGAAATAATTAAGCATGCAAGAAAAAATGAAAATAATAAAACAGAAACAAAACATAGAACAAAAAATATAAAAAATTTAATACCTTTAGTAATAGTTATAGTAATAGCTATAGTAATAGCTGTATTAGGTATAATCAAAGAAAATAAAAAGTTTGCAAAAGAAAATGTTTCAAAAGAAAATACATATAAAGAAAACACATATAATGTAGATAAAGCAGTTAAAGAATCAATAAGAATTACAAATCGTGATGATTCAATAAGAGAATTAAAAAAGGAACTTGAAAAAGCAAAAAGAGAAACTGTAAAGACAAAACAAAAAAATGATAAATTAATACAAGAAGCTGAAAAGACAAAACAAAAAAATGATAGATTAATACAAGAAAAAAATACTGAAAAAGCAAAGATTAATAAAGAGTTTAAAAAAGAAAAAACTATTGATAAAATTAATTATTCTATTGGTCAGAAACATGCAGGAGGCTTAATATTTTATATCGATGAAACAGCTAAGCATGGTTTAGTATGTGCAGAAAATGATTTGGATAAATTTAAATGGGGCTGTTATAAAACCGAAATAGGAGCTACAAAAGAATATATTGGCAGTGGCTTAAGCAATACAAAAAAAATTGTAACTTATTGCAACGAAAAAACAGCAGCAAGTGCTTGCTATAACTTAAATTTAAATGGATATAGCGACTGGTACTTACCCTCAAAAGATGAATTAAATTTAATGTATAAAAATTTACACAAAATGAATGTTGGCGGTT
>JAYEOP010000297.1 GCA_034723125.1 Bacteroidota bacterium
AATTATTCGTTTTGGTTAATGATGCTAATTTATTAAACTTTAATGAATTAGCAAAATAATTATGCTACTTTTATCAACTGTATTTTGTTAATAACTAACAACTTATATTAGTGCGAAACTTTAGTAAATAACTGTTTATACTTAATGTAATTTGTGGTGAAAACTTCGGCTATGTATTGATTAACAATATATTTTAAAGTCATATTTTAGTAAGATTATTTTTTACGACAACAAAGATAATATAAATTTCAAAAATCAGTTAAAAAATTTAAATAATTAATATCCTTACTCATATTTCAAAAGAAATTTGGGATTAATCGCTTTAAAGGAAACACGTCCGCTAATATCACGTTTTTCGTCTAAGGTTCTTAATACTATGCCTTCTCTTTGAATATTATTTAGTAATGATTTGCCTATTGATAATTCCACAAGTTTATCGATATCACTTATTAATTTATAATTTGTATCAATAATTGGAACTGTTTCAAGTTCTAAATCATTAATCAATTTTTTAAAATCTTCAAAACCCAAATATTCATATTTATCAATATCAAATGCATTGAAAAAGTAAATTTTTTGTCCTCTCATGTTATACTTGTTACTTTGTATTCCTTCTCCAATAATCTCTCCTTGAATTGCAATATTTTTGTTCAATTTTTTTAATTTCTCATCAATTTTTAATTCTTTTACAATTCCCCACAAAGTATTTTCTTCGGTGTAAAGTAATTCAAGATTTCGGGAGCAAACTCCAAATTCGCCATCTTTAAAGTAATAAGTAACAGAGCTACCATCTAATTTTTCGGTTATATAAAAATTATCTCCTTCGTATTTTTCTAATAATTCCTGTAAAACCTGAATTCGTGTTTCATCAGTTTTGGGAATAAAAGAAGGAAATTTCCCTTTTACTTTACCTTCTAAATGTGCAGGAACCGGATATTCATATTTTGTAATTTTCAATATTTCTGTAACATCCAGCCCTTCATTAATTTCAACATCATCAGTAAGTATTGATAATGGAAAACAAATTCCCTGCGAAACCTGTCCTCTGAGTTTAATTGTTCTTATCCGCATTTTTCTTGATTTCAGAAATTCAAATTCAGGTCTTTCGGGTAATAAACTATCAATTTCGCAATAAACACAAAGATCTCCAACTTTAAATTCATCTTTTTTTACAACTAATTGCCATCCTAAAACCTGTGCTTTTTCAATTGAATCGGCTCCTTCAATTGGTTCTATTGCTTTAATTTTTTGAATACTTGCTAATTTTCTCATAATGGATATTGTTTAATAAGTCGTGTCTCTAAGAAAACTCTGCAAAATTAGATTCCTATCTTTTTGCAATATTTTTATCTTTCTCAACTCACTGATGCTAAAGCATCGCCTCTTCTCAAAAAATAAAAATCTTAGAAATCATAAAATTTGATAGTTTTTTTAGAGGCACTAAGTATAGAGCAAATTTAATATTTTTTTTAAATCTATTATGAAAAAATAAAATAATTCAGTTTAATAGAAACGTTTACTACAAATATGAATGATAAAAACTATTCTGAATTCATTTCATATAAAATAAAAATAATTAAATTTGCAATGTAAATTTTGTGCTTAAAACATTTAAAATACTTCATATTTAAGCAATTATTCTTAAGGTAGATTCTATAAATACATTTCTTAAAATAGGAAAGGTAATAAAATTATAAAAGAATGAAAAAAATAATACTTACAACTGCTATAATCTGTATAGCGATAGTTGGTTTTTCTCAAACAACTGAGAAGGAGAAAAAGCTGAAAACCATGTCAAAAGATACAATAGATGGATGGAAATACGGAGGTACAATTGCCATTAATTTAACACAGGTTTCACTTACAAACTGGGCAGCAGGTGGTCAAAATTCTATTTCCGCCAGTGAATTATTAAGTTTATTTGCCAACTATAAAAAAGGTAAAAGCACATGGGAAAACTATCTGGATTTAAGTTACGGAAGCATAAAGCAAGGGAAGAATGCTAATTGGTGGAAAACCGATGATAAAATTGACTTTACATCTAAATTTGGACAGAAAGCATTTTCAAACTGGTATTATGCAGGCTTGTTAAATTTTAAAACCCAAATGGCAGCAGGTTACAATTACCCTGACGACAGCAACAAAATATCTGACTTTCTTGCTCCGGGTTATTTAATAGGTGCCATTGGTATGGATTACAAACCCAGCGATAATTTTACAGCTTTCATAGCACCATTAACTTCAAAAGTTACATTCGTTAATGACCAATCTCTTGCAAATGCAGGTGCTTTTGGAGTAGAACCTGCAACTTATGATACCGCAGGAAATTTACTTACATCAGGGAAAAAAAACCTCAGTGAATTTGGTGGATATATACGCCTCTTTTACAAAACAGATTTAATGAAAAACATTAGTATGCAAAGCAAATTAGATTTGTTTTCCAACTATATTGACAATCCACAATACATTGATGTAAACTGGGAGGTATTAATTTCCATGAAAATAAATAAATTCATTTCAGCCACACTGTCAACTCAATTGCTATACGACCATGATATTGACATAGCTGTTGATACAAACGGTGATGGAGTTACTGATGAAACAGGACCAAGAATACAATTTAAGGAAGTGTTGGGTGTAGGTTTTTCATATAAATTTTAACAAAAAAAATTAAGGGAGGTTCTATAAATAGTGTCTCTTATACAAAAACCGCCCTTAAGGTTTAGCAGTTATTTCCCCGCAAAACTTTTCATAATCCAGTTGAGCTTGGCTAAAGCCTAATTCTGCTGACTTTTTTAAATCTTCACAAGCATTTTCTTTATTTCCCAATT
>JAYEOP010000298.1 GCA_034723125.1 Bacteroidota bacterium
TAAAAACAAATGTACAAACAAAACGGAAATAGATGTTAACGCCTTGTTACCCGGAATTTATATAGTCCGAATCATAACTGAAAATGGAAATTTTTATAATCAAAAATTATTTATTAACTAAAAAAATTGAAACCTCTTTAAACAAAAATTATGAGCTTTTTAAAATATATATTTCTAATTTTTATTATTCTTGGTGTAAGTAATGCTAATGCACAGCAAAATAATATCTGGATATTCGGATATGGAAACAGCCTTGATTTCAATTACGAGCCACCGCTTCCGTTACCAACAACTCCTCCTATAGAAAGCCTTGGCAATTGTGCTATCATTTGTGATAGTCTGGGCAGGTTAGTATTATATTCTGACGGTGAAGATATATATAATAAAAACCACAATGTCATAAAAAACGGAGATAGTATTTATGGCGTAACCCACAACTCAAAAGGCTCCTTGTTTTTACAGTCAGATGAAAACCATTATTACCTGTTTACCGTCATGAATTATGTGAAGAAAATTGAAGATTTACCAACAACCTATTTTGGCTTGTTTTATTCGGTTATTGATATTTCAAAAAAAGAAGTTATAAAAAAAAATATATTAATAGACTCAGGTTTTTATTATTCTATAACAGCAATAAAACACAAAAACGAAAAGGATTACTGGATTGTCAGCCGTAAATATCCAGATACATTTATTTTTATTAAATTTGGTTACAATGGAATTGATACCTTAAAAAAACAGAGTTTTAATAAACCTTATTCATATAATTATATTGATACTGCAAACCTTCTGCATGTAATGATAAACCTATTTCCATCAAATGATGGAAAACTTTTGGCTGAAGGAAATCGTATATTGGCAACTAAATATTATGATTCAAACAGTAATAAAATAGTTCCAACCAATATTTCCTTTTTATGTTTTTATGATATAGATATTTCAAAAGGTAAAATTTTACATAAAGAGATTATTGAATCAAATTATGAAGAAATTGGATTAATGCCTACTTATGTATATAATGCTGCTACTTTTTCACCGAATGATTCTTTAATTTATGTTGCGAATACCGGTAGAGGTGAATCAGGAAAAGGCAATGAAATCTACAAGTATAAAAGATTTGCTAATAATATTTCTGCAAGCAGGTTTATTTTATATACTAATCCATATCCACATTGGGATATGGTCCATGCAATTCAATTGGCTCCAAATGGTAAAATATATTTAGGGCAACATATGTATCAATATGTTCAGGTTATTGAAAATCCTGATAAGGAAGGTCATCAGGAAATATTACAATATAAAGTTAAATTATCAAACAAAAAACGAAGTGCAGGCTACCATTTCCCCAATGTATTTTATCAGTATATTCGAGTCAAATTCAAGCATATCCGCAAATGTGATTCAGTGCCAAATTTTATTAATTTAAGCGATACTTCCATTTTTAAAAAATTTACATGGTATTTTGAGGGTGGTGATTCACTCAAGGGCATAAATGCCTATTATAAATTTCCATATTCAGGCAAATATTTTGTAAAACTAAAAGGCATAACATCTGCCGGATACAAACAATGGTATTCCGATAGCATAGTGTTTATTAAAAAACCTACGGCAAATTTTGGTTACGAACAAAGCACAGGCTGTAAATGGGTAGGTTTCCGCTTTATTGATTCTACGGTAACTGATACGGTGCATCCGCAAAAAGGCGAAAGTTGGTTTTGGGATTTCGGGGACGGTACTTATGATACGCTTCAAAATCCATCTCATATTTATACACAAACAGGAATTTATGATGTCAAACTCATTTACAGCAATGGTTTTTGTTCGGATACAATTTTGCGTACTCAGGCAGTCGAAATAATTGATGCACCAAAACCCGGCTTTGAGGTAAATGAAAAAAATTATTGTACACCCTTTACTTTAAAAGTTACAGATAAATCACTTGGATTGGTATCGGATTATTTGTATGAACTTAGCGATGGCAGGCAGGATACAAACAAAAATCCTCAATTTGAAATTAACCAATCCGGGAATTATTGGATAAAACAAACCCTCACAGGACCAACAGGATGTGTGAATTATGATTCCATGCAGTTACATTTTATAAAAGGTTTTGACGGAACAGAAGAAATTAACAGCCTTACAGCCACGGTAAACCCAAAAAATGAAATAGAACTAAGCTGGCAAAAAGATGAAGTGGCTGTAAATTATAAAATTTTCAAAAGTGAAAATGAAAACAATTTCTTTGAACTGACAAATCAAAAAGACAGCTTTTATTTTGACAATAATGTTGAAGCTGATAAAAATGTTTACACTTACAAAATTACCGCAGAGGATAGCTGTGGCAGAAGTACAAAAGAAAGCAGGATTTTAAAAAACATCCTTTTAAGCGGGAAAACCCACAAAAACGATTACAGCATTATTAGATGGACAGCATTTGAGTTGTGGCAAAAAGGTGTTGAAAAATACATTATAGAAATAAAAAACAGCAACAACCAATACGAGCCAATTGCAGAAATTGGTAACAAAACTTTCAGAGATAATGATTTTTTAGACGATTTTAAAAAGAACGAAAAATGTTATCGTATCAGAGCTATTGAAAATGAAGGCAACAATCAACAAAGCATCAGCAATGAAATATGCCTGCCTTTTGAGTCGGTAATTTGGATACCAAACGCATTCACCCCAAACGGAGACAGTCTTAACGATAAATTTATAATTTATACAATAGCTATTGAAGAACTTCACATACAAATTTTCAATCGTTGGGGAGAACAAGTATTTGAAAGCCATAGCATTAATAATTCATGGGATGGAAAATATAAAGGAAAAA
>JAYEOP010000299.1 GCA_034723125.1 Bacteroidota bacterium
TGGAAACTTATGCTTACATTCTTTGGTATTACAATGAATTGGTTGGATGGAGAAATAAAAACGGAAGAATTACAATAATCAGATGATTTGTATAGGTTAAACTGTCATTATTAAAAACGAATAGAAATTTATAGTAATAAAAGTAGGACACAGTTGACAAAAAGACTATAAATAATATTTTTTATTTGATATTTTTCAATTTTTGAATAAGTATAAAGCGAAATGATCTAGCATTAAAATAAATTCAAAGCATAGTCTTTGCTGTTTATAAGTTTTTAATCAGAAAGTTAATAAAATATTAAGTTTGTAAAAAAATAAAAATCACATGAAAATCATTTTAAAATCATTTTTCATTTTAATAATACTGTTTCAAATAAATACATCTTTTTCTCAAGGGATAAATCAAAAACTAACGAACAATAAAACAGGAGAGGTTATTCTTATTGGGCAATGTACTTTAGATGCTTTTTTAAAAGATAAATTTATAGAATGGTATAAACCTGAATTTAATAGTTACAAATATAATTTGCAGAAGAAAATTCTTGACAGCATAAAGCCTCAATTAACTGATATTTCTATAAAAATTGTTCTTGGAACTTGGTGTTCCGATAGTAGAGAGCATTTTCCTCATTTTATGACAGTGCTTGATTATTTGGAATTTGATAACAAAAATTTAACAATTATTTGTGTTGACAGAAACAGAATTGCAGGGACTGTTCCTACCGATTATTTAAATATTGTTAGAGTTCCAACATTCATTATTTATAGAGAAAAAATCGAATTAGGCAGAATTATAGAAACTCCAATTGAATCACTTGAAAAAGATCTTTTAAAAATATTTAAAGGCATTTATACTCAAACTCATTAACATGGAAAATAAAAATTCAAAGGGAAAATTTTTATCTGTTAGCAAAGGAGTAAAGCAGCCTTCTTATTTGAACACTAATGTAATAAAAAAATTAAGACATAAAAAATCAACAGAAATTTCAATTGATGAAATTATTTCGGGAATCCGAAAAGGAGATAAAACAACTTTAAGTCGTGCCATAACAATAATTGAGAGCTCACTGCCACTTCATCAACAAAAGGCACAAAAAATAATAGAAAAGTGCTTGCCCTTTTCAGGCAAATCAATACGAATTGGAATTACCGGAATTCCCGGAGTTGGCAAAAGCACTTTTATAGAAGCAGTTGGAAAGGAGCTTGTAAAGCAAGGGAAAAAAGTTGCTGTTTTGGCAATTGACCCCAGCAGTAGCCGAAGTAAAGGAAGCATACTTGGTGATAAAACACGAATGTCGGCACTTTCGTCAACTCATAATGCATTTATTCGCCCTTCACCTGCATCAGGTACTTTGGGTGGAGTTGCTCGCAAAACAAGAGAAACAATTCTTTTGTGTGAAGCTGCAGGATTTGATATAATTTTTGTTGAAACAGTAGGAGTAGGTCAGTCCGAAACAACAGTTCATTCAATGGTAGATTTTTTTCTGATGCTTATGCTTGCCGGTGCAGGAGATGAGTTACAAGGAATTAAAAGAGGAATTATGGAGCTTGCTGATATGATTCTTATCAACAAAGCTGATGAGAATACTATTGAAAAAGTTCAAAATGCAAAACAAACATATCAAAACACATTGCATCTTTTTCCTGCAAAGCCATCAGGCTGGCAGGCATACACCGGTTTTTGCTCTTCAGTATCGGGTGAAGGAATTGATAAGGTATGGCAAAAAATACTTGAATTTAAAAATTTAACTCAAAATAACGGAAGCTTTCAAACTAACAGAAAAGAGCAGTTAAAGTTCTGGCTTTACGAAACGATTAATTCGCAATTGAAAAGTTATTTTTACAATGATGAAAATATTAAGCAAAATATAAATCAATTTGAAAAAGATGTTCTTGAAAATAAAATAAGTCCTTTTGTTGCAGCACAGGAATTGTTAGCAATTAGAAATAAAACAAATAAATAAAACATTTGAAAATTATTAACTACATAAAAAACGATTTAAACCTTGTTGAAGTTTTTAAAGGAGGTTCCGTAGCTTTTATTTTCAAAGTTGGAGGTATAGGAATTGGTTATTTGTTTTACTTTTTTTTAGCACGTTTTTTTGATGCGGAAGTTGTGGGAATTTTTTCCGTTTGTTGGACAGTGCTTATGATAGGAGCCGTTCTTGCCAAGGTTGGTCTTGATACTTCAATTGTAAAATTTATTTCGGAATCTGTTGCAAACAAAAAGAATAGTTATATAAAAAATTTATATTTCACAGGGCTAAGTATTGTAAGTATTTCAAGCATAATTGTTTTTATTTTGATATTTATTTTTTCTAAACAATTGAGCAATTTCTACTTTGAATCAGCAGAAAAATATAAGTTGATTATTGTAATAGCTATTACTGTTATTCCTATGTCAATTATGAGCTTTAATGCAGAATCTGTTCGGGGATTAAAAAAAATAACTCAATATTCTTATTTCCAAAACGGATCAATTTTGCTTCTCACTCTAGTATTTATTTTTGTAATTTATTTTTCAGCAATTAGCTCTGATTTCATTTTGCCTTCATTGGGAATTTCTATTTTTACACTAATGATTTTTAGTTTTTTTATTATAAAAATTTCTTTTAAAAACTTTTCAAAAGAAAAATCTGATACTTTTAAAAAGGATTATCCTTTGAAAAAAATGCTATCGGTTTCTTTACCAATGCTGTTAACAAATTCTTTGTTTCTTATTCTTAATTGGACAGACATTCAGATGCTTAGTGTGTTTACTGATGAAGCATCCGTGGGAATTTACAACATAGCTGTAAAAATTGCGGCTTTAAATGTTGTAGGACTTACTGCAATAAATTCTATCGCATCGCCAAAATTTGCAGAACTTTACTCGCAAAATGATAAAAGCGGATTAAGAAAAATTATTAAGCAAACAACATTAATCAATACACTAATATCATTGCCTGTTTTTATTGCTATTATTGCAATTCCAAATTTTTTATTGCATTTATTCGGAGAAGAATTTGAGCTAGGAAAAAGTGCATTAATAATTCTTGGAGTAGGACAGTTTTTTAGTGCATTTTCTGGCTCGGCAATGCATATTTTAAATATGACAGGCAAAGAAAAAACGGGAAGGAATATTATTCTTTTAGCAACAGTTTTAAATATTGCTTTAAACTATTTTTTAATACCGAAATATGGAATAATGGGTGCAGCAATTGCAACAATGACAAGTACAATTATTTGGAAAACACTGGCGGTAATTTATATTTATAAATATCATAAAATACTTACTTATCCTTTTAATTTAAAATTAGGTAATGGCTAAAAAGGCAAATTTTTTTATAATAGGAGCTGCAAAAGGGGGAACAACATCGCTGTTTAAATATCTTGAACAACATCCTGATATTTATTTTAGCCCAATAAAAGAACCTAATTATTTTTCGGATGATATCTTAGTTGAAAAGTTTAGTTCTACCTATAAAAAAAATAATTTTCTTGATACTGATTCATATTTTTCTAAAAATAAATTGGAAGAAATACACTTGTCATTTGTAAGGAAAAAATTGCAATACGAAAGATTATTTAAAAATGTAAAAAGGGAAACTGCAATAGGTGAATGTAGTACTTCATATTTATTTTCAAAGAATGCAGCAACTAATATTTTTACTTATAACCCTAATGCAAAAATTATTGCAATTTTAAGAAATCCTATAGACAGAGCATACTCTCATTACCTTATGGCATTACGTTTTGGATATACAAAACTTCCTTTTAGGGAAGCGGTTGAAAAAGATTTGAACTCAACAAAAAAGGCTTGGGGTATTTCCGAACTTTTTGTTGAACTCGGGCAATATCATTTGCAGTTAAAAAGATATTTTGATGTTTTTCCAAAAAGGAATATTCAAATTTTATTTTTTGAAGACCTGAAAACAGATGAGGAAAAAACAATAAAAAGTATCTTTGATTTCCTTGAGCTTAAAAATTTAAATATTGATACTTCCGAGAGTTTTAATGCACGCAAAGTTCCTAAATTCAAGTTTCTCAATGAATTTTTAACAAAATCGGGAATTAAAAAAATGATTCAGAATATTTTTTCTGATAAATCTTTGACAAAACTCGATAAATATTACTTTTCGAATAATGACATACCGAAAATTAATAAAAAGGATAAAGAATTTTTACTTGACATTTTCAGGGATGATATTCAGAGAACTTCTGAATTGTTAGGTAGGGAGCTTGGTGGGTGGATGAAGTGATGTTTAATACCAAATTAACATCAAAACACCCGATATAAATCATTTCTATTTCCCTTTTTTGTCGTTAAAAATTATTTCCGTAGCTATAGCTTCCGAAACAAGTGCGGAACAAGTTATGCAAAGAATTTTTGCCTAAAAAAAGAAAATTATAATTTAATTTATTTATCAGGCGTTTTGAAATTAAATTGGTATAATTTTCATTACCAATCATTTTTCCACATTTTAGAAGCAACAGGTTTTAATGACCTTGAACTATATTTTGCATTTTTCATTTTATTATATCCTTCTTCCGTTTTACCTTCGGTTTTAAAAAAGAAAAGTTGTGCAATAGGCATTCCCGGATAAACGGTTACTGGCTGAACAACATTAATATCTAAAGTCCATGTATTACAATGTCCGATATTTCCTTTTCCTGATGAGGGATTTACATTTATGCCAAGCCTTGCTACACTTGAAATGCCTTCTAAAAAAGGAAGGTGTTGTAGTGTTTCTGTGTATTCTTCTGTAACTCCCAGATAAATTTTCCCCGGATATAAAGTATAACCGTCAGTAGGGATTGTAATTTCTTCAATCACATTTTCTTCTTTGGAATCAAGAGTGTGAGAGTTGTAAACTGCAAGATAGCGACCTAGATGAATGTCATAAGAATTAGGTCCAAGACATTTTTTATCGAAAGGTTCAATTAAAATGCTCTTTTTTTCAATTTCTTCCAGTATTCTATTTTTTGATAAAATCAAAATATTATTTTTTACCTAATGTTCTCTTAAAACCCAAATTAAATTATAAATCAAAAATACAATTTTTTTTAAAAAAAGATGAATTTGCAAGTCTTTGTTTTACTTTGCTTTGTAAATTATTTTAAAAAAATTTAAAAATTTTGTTTACCTTTCGATGTTTTTTTATACATATACTCATAAATATAGATTTCTTATTATTTTTCTTTTAAATTTGCACTAAAAAATAATTATGGAAAAAAATAAATTTAATGTTTTATTGACAATACTTGGAGTTTTACTTTCAACTATATTTTTATTAAGCTCGTGTAATGATAATGGAGATGAGCCCAATCCTGAACCGACTGGACCGACAGCTTACGAATTTCCAACACCTGCTTATTTTCCTACAAACTTAAATATTCCTGATGATAATCCTACTACTGTGGAGGGTGTTAAATTAGGAAGATATCTTTATTATGATGGAAGGATAGCAGGAAGAACAGATTGTGATTCAATGATTTCTTGTTCTAAATGTCATGTACAAGAAAAAGGATTTGTTTCATCAGATCCTAATGGAAAAGGAATTGGAGTAATGGGATTTGGACCGGGTACAACAGTTATGCCCCATGTTAATTTTCTTTACAGAATTCCAAGTCATTTTGGTTGGAATGGGTCTGTTTCATCAATTGAAGAAGATGCTACAGCAGTATTTTTGTTAGAAAATGAATTTGCTACTACACATGAAAGAGCTATCAAAATGCTTGAAAGTATTGACATCTATCCGCCAATGTTTAAGGCGGCTTTTGGTACAGAAGAAATTACTATTGAAAGAATTTCAAAAGCTATTGCTCAATTTATGAGAACACTAATTTCATATAATTCAAAATTTGATAAATGGTTAAGACATGAAATACCATCTTTATCTCCTGCAGAATCAAGAGGTTTTGAATTTTTAATGTCCGAAAAGGCTGACTGTTTTCATTGTCATGGACAATTTGCACTTTTATCAACTTATGAATTTTCAAATAATGCTAAAGATTCTGTTTTTGTAGGTTTAGATGATAGATTTTCAATAACAGGAGACCCAATGGACAAAGGTGCATTCTTAACTCCTACTTTACGAAATGTTGAACTAAGAAATTCGTTTATGCATGATGGTAGATTTAAAACACTTAGAGAGGTTGTTGATTTTTACAGTGAAGAACTTGTTAATTCACCTTATGTTGACCCTTTAATGGAATGGATTTATTATGGTGGCACTCATCTAACTGAATTAGAAAAAGATGATTTAATAGCTTTTCTTAAAACACTTACTGATTATGAATTTATTAGTAATCCAAATTTTAGTAAACCTGCAGATCTTGATACAGGTTGCAAATAATAATTAAAATTTTTTTAAATTAATTAAATATTTACATTATGAAAAAAATATATCAAATTTTACTAGTGAGCCTTCTTTTTTTAGGGACACTAAGTTTCAATGCTTGTGATGATAATCCTGATCCGGCAGAACCTTATGGAAAAGTTGTTTTCAAGTTTGAACACAAGATTAATGGTGCTGATATTCAGTTTGATAAAATGGTTTATAAAAATGATGCAGGAAACGATTATGAAGTTAGTGAAATTCAGTGGTTTATTTCTGATGTTGTTCTTCATAAAACTAATGGAGACACACAATTGCTCAATGGTTGGACTTTTTATCATTATATTGATACTGATATTCCTTCAACTCAAACATGGGATGTTCCTGACAAAATTGGTATTGGGGAATATAAATCAGTATCATTTATTTTTGGATTTAGAGGAGAAAAAAACGAACCCTATATGTTTGTAAATCATCCTCTTTCTGCGATGTATTGGCCTTCTCATCTTGGTGGTGATGAAGGTGGTTTCCACTACCTAAAACTTAATGGATTTTGGTTGATGGAATCAAATAATTACCGCAGAGGTTATCAGTATCATCTTGGGGTTGGACAAAAACAAGATTCTAACTTAGTAAGAATTAAAGATGCTAACGGCAGTTATATTTTTGTTCAAAATTGGTTTGAAATAACGCTTGACAATTCTTCGTTCACATTAGCTGAAAACGGCAAAAAGCAAATTACTTTAAGAATGAATGTTGAGAATTGGTTTAAAAATCCCAATTCTTATGATTTTGATTATTTTGGTAGTGAAACTATGGAATATCAAAATGCTTTACAAGCAATAAAAGAAAATGGTGTTGACGTTTTTTCTGTTAGTGATATTTCTGACCTTTAAAAAAATAATATTATGAAAAAGTACAAAATTTTATATACAATATTAATTGTAGTATCCTTCTCTATTGTTTTATTTTCAAGCTGTAAAGAAGATCCTCCGGATATTCCTGATAAAGGACCTACAGCTTATAAATTTCCTACACCTAAATTTTTTCCTACAGATTTGAATATTCCTGATGATAATCCTACAACAGTAGAAGGTGTTAAATTAGGAAGATACTTATTTTATGATGGTAGAATG
This sequence comes from Bacteroidota bacterium, assembly GCA_034723125.1. Classification (NCBI taxonomy): domain Bacteria; kingdom Pseudomonadati; phylum Bacteroidota; species Bacteroidota bacterium. The sequence goes on from JAYEOP010000299.1 coordinate 7,457, forward strand.
TCTGGCAGAACTGAATGTGATTCACAAATGAGTTGTGCTACATGCCATATTCAAGAAAAAGGATTTGAAGTTGGATTTAATAATCCTGATTTTGTTGATGGACATCCTCACGGAATACCTGATGCTCAATATCCTAATGGGAAACTTACACCTCATTACCCACTTCCGCTTGTAAACCTTGTTTATAATCATAATGGTTACTTATGGAATGGACTTGTAAGTGAAAATAATACAATGCTTGGTTTGGCAGCTTATGGAGTTCCTGCAGAAGAACAATATCATCTCAAAAACATAGAATCTCTTGTTTGGATGGGAATAGTTGCACAACATGAAATGAATGGTTCAATACAACAAACCGTGGATATGATTGCAAGTATTGATATATATCCACCAATGTTTAAAGATGCATTTGGTACCGAAGAAATTACTTATGATAGAATATCAAAAGCCCTTGCACAATATATAAGGACTATTATTTCGTACAGAACAAAGTTTCATAAATGGCTAAGGCATGAGCAAGGTGTTACTCTTGAACCTGATGAAATGAGAGGATTTGAATGGTTAATGTCCGAAAAAGCAGATTGCTTTCATTGTCATGGTCAAACAGCATTACTTACAACAAATGAATTTTATAACAATGCAAAAGATTCTTGTTTTACAGGACCTTGCCAAGATCCAAGAGACAGATACGGTGTTACAAAAGACGAAATGGACAGAGGTGCTTATAAAGCAACATCACTTATAAATTGTGAACTTTACGGACCATATATGCATGACGGTAGGTTTAAAACACTTAGGGAGGTTGTTGATTTTTATAGTGATCATCTTGTTAATTCACCTTATGTTGACCCACTAATGGAATGGATTTATTATGGTGGTACTCATTTAACGGAATTAGAAAAAGATGACCTTATTGCTTTTCTTGGGACTCTCACTGATCATGACTTACTAAATGACCCTCAGTATTCAAAACCTGCTGACTTGGATACGGGTTGTAATTAATAATTTCATATTTTAAATTAAAAACCGCCTTCGGGCGGTTTTTTTATATTCTTATCTTTAAAAGAATAAAGCCTTTTTTCTTCCCAAACCCGGGAATGAGAATTTCATTTGAATTGACTTGTTTGCCGATTTTGGGAATTAAATATCCGTCAAACTGATTTCCGTTTACAAGAATTTTAGTTTCTAGTTTACCATTAGGATTAATTTGGTTTGACATTAAATTCCATTTGTTTTTTTCCAAGTCATTATATAAAACAAGAAGTTTGTCATAAGAATTTCCTATTAAAAAGGAGGAATAATATCCATCATCATTCATTGTAACCTGATCTTTTCTAATTATTTCAAACCAGTCAACATTTCCATCAGGATTTATTGACATAATAAAAACATCGCTGTATCGATAGTAATATTTAACATAACTTAAATTAAAATTATAATAATCATTGTAGTACTCCTTTTGAACATCAAAATATTCGCCCGAAAAAATAATTCCACCATCATTTCTCATTGTAACTTCTCGAGGATAAAAATCTTCAATGTTTCCCTTAGTTTTTTTTCGTCCCATTATATCGGAAATAATTCTATCGGAAAATCTGATGTATCTGAATGTTCTTCTATCATCTAATTTGTTGATGTTTAGGAAAGCAACGCCAATAGATTCTCTTTCTTTTAAATAGGAATAAAATCCGTTAAGAGTGAAAGATTTATTAACTAAATCGTACTTAAATGCAACATTGGTAAACTTGATTGAATCATTAAACAGATTTACAAACTCTCTTTTTTCTTTTTCAAAATCATAATATAAAAAAGAAAGTTGTTTCCTTTTGTTAAGTAATTTTCCAAATTGAGAAGATAAAATTACTCCTACTGATTTTTCGGATAAGTAAATATCCTCTATTTTAAAATCGTTTGCAAAACCGATATTTACTTTTGTGTGGTAGTGTTTTGCGAAATTAACATCTGTTACATAAAAGCCAAATTTAATGTTATCTCCTATAATTTCAGAAGGATAAAAAACTAAAAATTGCTTGGAAGCAATATCCTTTTCTATTCTAAACAAGTGTTCATTTGAACTTTTCACTTTTGTTGATGTAACAAACCTTCTTTTTTTTATAACATTTAAATTGCTGTTAAGTATATCGCAATATAAATTATAGATTTTTTCACCTCTGTCATAAATTGAATAAAAAATGAGTACTTTCCCATCTAAAAGGATTATTTTGTCCACATTGTATTTTTTGTTAAGTTTGAATTCAAACTCATTTCCAATACTCAATTTACGATTGTATCGTTCAATGATAAAAGTTTGTTTGGTTTTTTTGTTGAATCTTACAACATAATAACTGTTGTTGAATGCCCCTAAGATATTGGTGTAAATAATTCTTGATTTAACTTTTTTTGCAACCGACCATGCTAATTCCTGAGAATAACTTTGTGTTGTTGCTCCTATGAAAATAACAATCAGTAATGTTATTATTTTTTTCATTCTTTTCATATAAGGTTTTGTCAATCAATTTTTTTGGCAGGAAAAACTTGCTCACCGCCAATATAGGTTTTAAGTACTTTAGCTTTAAATGTTTTTTCTAAATCCATTGTCATAATATCTTCATTTAAAACAACAAAATCAGCAACTTTTCCAACTTCAATACTTCCTTTTTCATTTTCTTCAAAGCCTGATTTTGCCGCCCAAATTGTCATTGCTTTTAATACTTCTTTGCGAGTTAAAGCATTTTCAGGATAAAAACCGTTTTCGGGAAAAGCTTTTTGGTCTTTGCGAACAGTACCTGCATAAAATCCGAATAAAGGATTTATTGATTCAATCGGGAAGTCGCTTCCATTTGCTAACCAGCCATTTTGCTTAAGTAATTTTTTGTAGGCATAAGCATTCTTTATCCTTTCTTTTCCTAACCTGTCAACTGCCCAATACATGTCGGATGTTGCATGAGTTGTTTGAACTGAGGGAATAATGCTATATCTTTTATACAATGGAAAATCATTTTCATTAACAACTTGTGAATGCTCAATTCTCCATCTTCTATCGTTTTTGCCTTTTAAATGTTGTCCATAAGTTTTTAAAACATAGCGACATGCTGAATCACCAATAGCATGAGTGCAAATCTGATAATTATTTTTGATAGCGATATTGCAATATTTAAAAAAATACTCATCATCATGTACCATTAAGCCATAATTTGCTGTATCATCGGAGTATGTTTCAATAAGGCAAGCACCACGTGAACCGAGTGCACCATCTGAAAATAATTTTATAGATCTAACATTTAGCCTTTCAGTTTTATAAATTCCATGTTCTTTTATAAAATCAATATTCTCATCATTTGCGGAAAGCATTGCATAAATTCTCATTTTCAATTTTCCAGATTTATGCATTTTGTCTATTGCTTCAATTACGTTTCTGTCTAATCCTGCATCATAAATACTAGTTAATCCAACTTCAAAACAATTTTCTTGTGCGATATTTAAAGCATTAAAAATATCTTCATCAGAATTGTCATCAATAATATTACTAATCATATCCATTGCATTATCAATGAGTACACCTGTAAGTTGATTATTTTTTTTCAAAAATTCTCCACCATCAACTTTTGAATCAATGGTAATAGATGCTATTTTCAAAGCTTCTGAATTTGCAATAGCGGCATGTCCGTCAATCCTGTACAGAATTACAGGACGGTTAGGGAAAAGGCTGTCTAACTTTTTGTTGTCAGGATATTCCTTAACTTCCCAATCGTTTTGATCCCATCCTCTACCAATAATCCATTCTGAATTGTATTTTTTTGCGTATTGTTTAACAATTTCCAATACTTCTTCAAAAGATTTTGTTCCTGTAAAATTTGGTCTTTGTTTGTACAATCCGTATCCAACAAAATGACAATGTGGGTCAATGAATCCGGGGTAAACTATTTTTCCATTTAAATCAATAATATTATCTGAAATATATTTTTCTTCAATTTCCTCATTTGAACCTATGGAAATAAATTTCCCATTTTTTATTGCAAAACTTTCGGCAATATTAAATGAACTATCAACTGTATATACTTTTGCATTTTTTACTATTAAATCGACTTTCTCCATGTTTTTACAGCTGAGAATAATCAATGCCAATAAAGTGGCAAATAATATTTTAAATTTGTACATAATAAAGGGGGGTTCTTTAAATACATTTCTTTTAAGAAACAAAGATAATGAATAAGATGCAATGCACAAATTTTTCTGAATAGCATTCCGCGTGTCGCTGAAGCTTTAGCGGAGGCACAAGCTATTGAGAAAAATTTTAACGCAGTCAGATTGTTTATTATCTTTGCTCCCATGCTCCTTCGCTAAAGCTACAGCGTAAGCGAAAGGGTTTTCATTCCGAAATTTCGGAACCATATACTTCTTCAAAAATTTTAACATTATCCCGATTTGCATCAAAATTTTTCATTGTCTATAAAAAACTCTGAGAATCTTAATGCCTGTCTGCCAACATAGGCAGGCGAATGTATTTATAGATCCCCCCT
>JAYEOP010000300.1:0-3377 GCA_034723125.1 Bacteroidota bacterium
AACAAAGGGATTATCAGGTGTATCGTATTTTTTACATTTTGAAAATAAAAAAAATAATAGAAGAATAATGATATAATATTTTGAGGACATAGTTTAATAATATTTTTAAGATAGATGAACATTGGGTCAAATGGTTGCTATGAAATGTATTAAAATTTAATTTGCAGTAAACTAGTGCTCTAAGAAAACTATCAAATTTTATGATTTCTAAGTTTTTTGATACATCAAAAGTAAAAATGACAATTGATTTTGAGTTTCTAATTCCTGTTGTTGAATAAAAACAAGATTACAATTAAAACAAAAAAATTATTAGATTTGCAAACCTATTATAAATTGGGACAATCAAAGATTTGTTTTTTTTAGTAAATAAATAACGTTTGTATGAAGATAGTAATTTCAAAGAAAGATAAATGTCCCAAAGAAATTTTTGAAATAAAAGACAAAATACCCGACAAAAATGAGGGTTTTGTCCGCATATAACATAGTTGCATTGAACGAATATTATTAGAAAATTGAAAAACCGAACAGAAAAAATAATAGCATTGATTGAAACTGACTGCAAGAAAAAATTAGTTTTTTCCTACACGCTTCTGCCCTTTGGGACAGTTAGAAAAACTTACACACATTGCACACATGCCGAAGAAAAATCGGCAAGAGTGCAATTTTACCTACTCACAAAAAAGACTATCGATTATGTCTAAGCACGGAACAATAAGAAGATATACTCTTGAAATAGAAAAAATAAGAAGAGGACAGATTCCTTCATTTCAAGAAATAAAAGATTATTTGGTTAATCATGGATTTGAAGTTGGAGACAGAACAATACAAAGAGATATTGAACAAATCAGATTTGAATTTGGTATTGAAATTACATATAGTAGAGATAAAAATGGATATTTTATCGACTATGAAAACAGCATAAATATTGAATCGTTTTTTAGATTTTTAGAAATAGTAAGCACAGCTGAATTATTAACAGAAAGTCTAAATGAAAGCAAGGACGCTCTTAAACATATATCATTTGACACAGGTGGCGGATTAAAAGGAATTGAAAACCTAAAACCATTATTAACAGCAATAAAAGACAGTAGAAAAATTTCTTTCAATCATTTTAATTTCCACACTAACAAAACACGGAAATATTCATTAAAACCATATTTGTTAAAAGAATATCAAAATAGGTGGTATGTTGTTGGCTTAATAGGAAACCTAAAAGAATTCCGAACTTTTGGCATTGACAGAATTGAAGATTTAGAAGTTAAAGCGGAAACATTTAAAGTTGAAAAAAAACTTAATCCGATTGAAATGTTTGAAAAAATAATTGGCTTAATTTATTCACTAAATACTTCACAAAATGTAATTCTTTCATTTACACCAACACAAGGAAAATATATTAAAACATTGCCTTTACATAAATCACAGAAAATATTAATTGATAACGACACAGAGTTGCGTATTTTAATTACAGTGATACCGAACTATGAATTAACACAATTAATTCTTAAACATGGAGATACTGTGAAAGTAATTGAGCCTGAATGGTTGGTGGATGAGATAAAGGAGAATTTGAAGCGTGCTTTAGAAAAATATTAGAGGGGCGACTTGGTTTGGCGGATGGGGATTATTAATTTTGGAAATTAAATAAACAATTAACACATGAAATATACAGCACAAGAATTATTTGAATTATTAAATCTACAGGATGAGTGCACTTGGATAGAAGCAAAAGGAGGTATTGAAAGCACACATACACTTATGGAAACTGTTTGTGCTTTTTGCAATGAGCCGGATTTGGATGGTGGTTATATAGTAATGGGTGTAGCCGAAAATCATGATTCAGAATTCCCACAATATAAAGTTGTTGAGATTACCGAAACAGATAAACTACAAAAAGATGTTGCTTCACAAACAGCAACAATGTTTAATATTCCTATTCGACCTAAAATGTTAGTTGAACAAATTAATGGTAAAACTGTTGTTAAAATAAAGGTTGAAGAAGTGCCGGAAGCTCATAAACCAATATTTTTCAAATCAGAAGGTTTACCATGTGGTGCCATGAGACGGATTGGTTCAACTGACCAACATTGCACCGAAGATGATATGCATGTATTTTATCAGAATACCGGAAGTTATGACCAAACTCCTATTATGGGTATTTCTATATCCCATATTGACGAAAATGCTCTTAATAGATATCGTTCGCTTCGTGAGAAAACAAATCCTGCTGCAGAAGAACTTACCTATAATAATGCTGAATTATTAGAAGCACTTGGTTGTGTAAATATTGAAAAGAAAGATGAATTAAATCTTGCAGGCTTATTGCTTTTTGGCAGTAAAAATGCCCAGCGTAGAACTTTCCCTATGTTGAGAATAGATTATATTCGTGTGCCAGGCAATAAATGGGTTGAAAACCCGGATGAAAGATTTACTTCAATAGATATGCAAGGACCATTAATGTTAATGATTTATCGTCTTATTGATGCAATAAATAGTGATTTACCAAAAGGTTTTTTATTACAGGAAGGAGAGATTCAGGCTAAATCCACAGGTTTGCCAATAAAATCATTACGTGAAGCACTTATAAATGCAATGATGCATAGGTCTTATAGAGAGCATAGCCCTACTCAGGTAATTCGATACGATAATCGAATTGAAATTATTAATCCCGGTTTTTCGCTGAAATCAGAAGATAAATTAGGTGAACCCGGTAGCGAAACCAGAAATCCTTTTATTGCTGCTGTTTTTCATGAAACTAACCTTGCTGAAACAAAAGGAACAGGAATACGTGCAATGCGAAGATTAATGGAACAATCACATCTTGCTCCGCCTACTTTTGAATCAAGCCGTGAAGACAACAAATTTACTCTTCGACTTTTACTTCACCATTTCTTAAATGAAAGTGACTTAGAATGGCTAAAAAACTTTAAGAAATATAATTTATCAAATACTCAAAAGCAATCACTTATTTTTATACGTGAAGTTGGAGCTATAGATAATCACACTTATAGACAAATGGCTGATTGTGATACATTGAAAGCAAGTGTTGATTTAAAGGCTATGAAAGAAATTGAACTTATTATGTCTAAAGGAAAGGGGAAAGCTACTTATTATGTTCACGGTGTAGTTTTAACTGATGCACTAAGAACAAAAAACGGTACATTAAGTACAGAAGTTAGTGCTTTAAGTACAGAAGCTGATGCATTAAGTACAGAAGCTGGTGAATTAAGTATTGATGTTCTATTTGATGAATTACCTAATGAATTAGTAGTTCAAATTAATAGTATAAAAGAAAGGGAAAGGAATAAAGAAAAAGCAAAACAAATTATTATGTCTATTTGTGCAATACGACCATATAAACTTAATGAGCTATCAATTCT
>JAYEOP010000300.1:3477-11938 GCA_034723125.1 Bacteroidota bacterium
TACCTAATGAATTAGTAGTTCAAATTAATAGTATAAAAGAAAGGGAAAGGAATAAAGAAAAAGCAAAACAAATTATTATGTCTATTTGTGCAATACGACCATATAAACTTAATGAGCTATCAATTCTACTAAAGAAAGGAGATAATTATATTAGCAGGAAATATATTAAACCAATGATTGATTCTGGTGATTTACAATACAAATTTCCAGAAATGATAAATCATCCAAATCAAGCATATTTATCGAAAAAAAAAATTAGAATGCTTGGTTGATGAAATTAAAGATAATTTAAAACGAACAATTCAAAAATATGAGTAGTGCGACATATTATGACGGGGTTATTTTGTATTTTTGTGGGAAATTATAAATATATAGATTATGAATATTTGGAAAATAGCAACAAGATGGAGTGATAAAGGAGACCCAAACTCATCAATAATAGACATTTTTAGAAAATACAATATACTTTTCGCAGGGAGAGAACAGGATTATATAAAACGTTCTGTAAAACCTAATGACATCATTGCTATCTCTGATGGTATTACAATTGTATTAATCGGAAAAGTTTTGGATGAACCTAAAATTATTACGGACTTTCCATTAGACGAGGTAGATATAAATTCAGGTCGTTTTGTTTATGAAGATTGGGTAATTGGATTTAAAGTTAGTTTGTTTGATTTAAAAAAAGAAGATTGGTTCAATTATCGACAAGGAACATTTCACGGAGTAAATGGAGAGTATAAGAATAAAATAAAATCTTTGTTTGAGAAATACAATGAAGATTATTCTATTAATTCTAAATTTTCAATAAATGCTAAAACTTGTACATTAAAATACAATTCTCAAAATGGTGGAGAAACTATTTTAAATGATAATACAAAATATGTTATCCCAATTTATCAAAGACCATATTCTTGGACAGAAGAACAAATTAGGAAATTCGTTTCAGATATTTTCAGGTCTTTTTATGGCTATGATAAAGAAACGCCACCTGAACCAATGTTTATTGGAACGATGCAACTATCTGCAAAAAAATATATTACAGAAAATAAAACAGAGCAAGACATTATTGATGGACAACAGCGATTAACTACTTTCTTGGTTTTACTAAAACTGCTAAAAAATGAATTTCCTAATAACGATGAACTTAAAAACGTAAGTCTAAACTGGATTGAAACAAGAGTAAACAATGGAGAGCAAAACATCTTTCTGTCAGAATTTATTGAAAGTGATTTAAACAGTATTACAGAAGAAAATCAAAACCCTTATATTAAAAATGCACAAATAGTAAAGGGGCTTTTAATTGACGAATTTACAGATGATGAAAACAATAAAATTGAATTTGATTTAAATGGCTTTATTAAGCATCTTCTTTCAAATATTTATTTTGTTGTTATTGAAACATTTGCTGGTTTATCGAAGACTTTACAAATTTTTGATGCAATAAATACAACTGGACTTGATTTAAATGGTGGTGATATTTTTAAAATTCGAATGTATGAATATTTAACAGACAAAAAGAATTGTGGGGAAAGTGCTTTTGATGATATTAGTAAATTATATGCAAAAATTGACAACAAAAATAAAAAGTCAAATTTGAATATATCAATCACACAAATACTAGGTATTTATCAATATATAATTATTTCAAAATATAATTTACCTAATGTTTTATATTCATTTGCAACGACTACATTTTTTGATAGATTATTTGATACAATTTTCAATATCAATCATTGGAAAAACTTTTCAAACGCAAAAAACATCGACCTTTCTCTTTCTGAAATAGACCAAATAATTGAAGTTCGTTATCAGTGGGTAGAAATGAATTATCCGACAGTTGAAGATGCTTGTTCTATAAATTTTATAAGGTGGTCAAGATACAGCCGATATTGGATTTTAATATTTGTTTTTATGTTTAGGTTTAAGGATGAAAACGATTTGGAAAGTAAATTATTCGTTTTTATAAGACAATTGAGTAAACTTTACAGCATATACAGTATTCGTTTTCAAAAAGCAATAAATGATATGCACAGATTTAATTATTCGCTTGTAGATACTATCAACAAAAAATCGGTTGAAAAAACAATTGAATTTATAAATAAGAAAATAGGCACAGCAGAAACACATAATCAAGGTTGGTACGACCTTAATTGGTTTATTGCAAATAATCTAACTCACAACAGAAAACGAAAGGATATTGTATGCCGTTTGTCCGCAATGTTGGAAGAAGATTATAAAAGTTCAGTTAATATTAATGAGATAAGAAAAAATCTGTTTTATTCAGATATAGATATTGAACATATTCAATCCTTTAATGATAAAGATATTCAAGAAAGAGATAATATCAAAAAAGAATGGGGTGATGAACTAAATTCATTAGGAAATTTAATGGTTATTGAAAGTCATATAAACCGTTCAATTAATAACAAACCTTACGGATTTAAAATAAAAAGGTATACTGATAGCAAATATAAAATTGCAAAAAAACAAGTCAAAGATTTTCCCGAATGGGATTTAGTTAAAGCAAAGAAGAGAAAACAAGCAGAAATAGAAAAATTATACGCTTATATGTTTGAGAATAAATAAGCCAAATAATCTAATTATTATGACCACCTTCACAGCAATAGATTTTGAAACAGCAAAAGGGAACCGAAACTCTGCCTGTGCCGTTGGTATAATTACCGTAGAAAACGGAAAAATAACCGAAGAGTATAATGTGCTTATTCAGCCACCAGATAATGATTATTTTTGGAAAAATATTGAAATTCATGGAATTAATCCAGAAGACACGGCCAATGAACCAAATTTCATGGAATTGTATCCTGAAATAAAGAAACGCTTGCAAGGAAAAACACTTGTAGCTCATAATGAATCATTTGACCGAAGTGTGTTACAGAAAACTATGGCACATTACGGCTTGAATTATTCGGAGTTAAATATTGCCGATAGTTGGGAATGCACTTATAGAATATACGGAGAAGCCTTGAATGTATGTTGTGATAAATACAATATTGAACTTAATCATCATGAAGCACTTTCTGATGCACGTGCTTGTGCTAAGCTTTATTTAAGAAGATAATTTTACCTCGACACACTTTGGCGGATACCACCCGTATCTTTGTACTAAAACTTAAAATATACAGATATGGGAAATAGTATTAAAATAAAAGTATTGAACAGTATCGGAAAAATATACGATGAATCAAAAGAATGTAAACTTGAAGACTCTTTTTTTACAAATATAGATAACGATTTATCTTTTCTTTCTGAGTATTTCAGAACAACTAAAAGTCAAACTTTTTTTATAGCATTGGTATTTACCTTAAATTATACGGGGAATACAGTTGATTTAAACGACCTTACAAGATATTTCAAGTGCAATCCTATGAAGATACTCAAATACAATGATGATTTTGAGTATTTATACTCTAAAGGTATTTTCGAAAGAAAGAAATCACAGTATGCAATGAAATTAGCTGGAACTAATGACCAGTTTACAATTAATGAAAAAATTACAGAAGCAATTCTGCAAAATAAACCCATGCCTGAAATTAAACAAGAAAAGATTGAGGATGTTATTGGATTACTTGAAAAGCTATACAATATTGCAGAACAAAGAGATGATGATGAAATATCTACCGATCAATTATTTAAGCAAACAAAAGAGATTATTTCTGAAAATCTACATTTCCCATTAATTAAGAAAGTTGACCAGTTTAATTATAACATCGAAGATACCTACTTATATCTTTATTTAATTTGGAAAACCTTATCAGGAAGAAGATCTACTGATATAGGTAAAGCATTGGAAGAAATTTATGATGATCCTTCAAATCGTTTAATATTCATGCAAAGTATTTTATTTAAAGAAAATGTTTTGGTCAAGAACAATTTGCTTGAAATTATTGAGGCTCGGTTTTTTAACGATACTAGAATAAAACTAACAGACAACTCACTTGATGTATTAAATGAGTGTGGTATAAAGCTTTTTGTAAATAAGAAGAAAAAAGAAAATATTTTGTTACCAAATGAAATTCCTTTTCGGAAGTTAATTTTCAGTGAATCAGAAATGAAACAACTGTTTTTACTAAAAGATTTATTAGATGATGTTAAATTAAGAGAAACTCAAAAAAGATTAATAGAAAAGAACTTACCCAAAGGCATAACTGCTTTGTTACACGGTGCACCGGGAACAGGTAAAACAGAGATTGTAAAACAAATTGCAAAAGAAACAAACAGAAAGTTGATGAAAGTTGAAATCAGCCAGTCAAAGTCAATGTGGTTTGGTGAAAGTGAAAAAGTCATAAAGCAAATATTTACAGATTATAACTCTTTTGCTAAAAAATGTGAACGTATGCCAATATTACTTTTCAACGAGGCTGATGCAATTATATCAAAAAGAAGAGAACTCGGAGATTCAAGTGTTGCTCAGACTGAAAATGCAATACAAAATATACTTCTTGAAGAGTTGGAAAATTTTGAAGGCATTCTAATTGCAACCACAAACTTGGCAAAGAATCTTGATTCTGCATTTGAAAGGCGATTTTTATTTAAAGTCCAATTTCAAAAACCCAATGCTACAATTAGGACTAAAATTTGGAAATCAAAATTACCTTTCTTAGATATTAAAGATTGTTTTTTATTAGCTGATAAGTTTAATTTTTCAGGTGGACAGATTGATAATATCCTTCGGAAGAATGAAATACATGAAATAATTCATGGAGAAAAAGTTAATCTTGAAAATTTAATGGTTTTTTGTTCGGAAGAAACTTTAGTCAACAACAGTAGGAAAATAGGTTTTAAAAATTAAAAACAGACGAGTCCATATTTTAATAATGTACTATACATTGAACAAGGCAATAAAAAATATTTTTTTTACATCGCCTTGATATTCAATATCGGTTTTACCCTTTCAATTATTTTAGCACTTGGTTTTATCAAACTTTCTATTAGTTTTGAATCTTTATAAACGAAAGGACTTTCATCCAAAGTTTTTTCACTTATACAACTGGAATAAACATTTTTCATTGAGTTTTTGAAAGCTTCCAAGTTAACAGTTTTTTTTGCTTTTGTACGAGACATTATTCTTCCTGCACCATGTGGAGCGGAAAAATTCCAACTTTCATTTGTTATTCCTTCACAAATCAACAAACCGTCACGCATGTTAAAAGGAATTATCATTTTTTTTCCACTGTAAGAACTTATCGCCCCTTTTCTGATTATAAAATCGTTGAAGTCAACATAGTTGTGTACCGATTCAATTTCTTCTATAATATTTTCTATCTCCAAAACTTTTATGATTCTTTCAAGAATTGTTTTTCGGTTAAGGGATGCATAATATTGTGCAAAAATCATATCCGTAAGGTATTGCATCATTTGATTGCCTGTTAAAAATGCAAGCTCTTTGTTAAAGTCTATGGGAAAATCAATTCTTAATTCCTTAATTTTTTGCTTTATTTTTTTCTTGTCTTTTGTCGTTTTTTTAATCCGTTCAACTTCTTTTTTATATTCAAAAGAAGGTGTTTTTGTAAAATTATTTATAGCAACTTTTTGCCAGTAATCAGCTATTCGTAATCCAAAATTTCGTGAACCTGAATGAATTGTCAAAAAATAATTGTTATTGCTTTTACCTATTTCAATAAAATGATTTCCCCCGCCTAAACTACCTATGGAATTGTAAAAAGTTTCTTTTTTTATTCCAACTTCTTGAATTTTATTTTGCAACCATTCATTACTTATTTCAGTAGGCAAATAATTTGTGTTAAACTTTTTATTAAATTGAGATACAAAGTTCGAGACCGCTTTGTTTGGTATTGACAAGTCAAGATTTTTCAAAACAGGCTTAGGATGAATTTTAAAACCCATTGGAATAATTTTCTTGATTTTTTTGTCCGCTTCAGGAATAGAAAAATTTAGATTACCACCAAACTTTACTGAAATCATTCCACAACCGATGTCAACACCAATTACGTTAGGAATAATTTTTTCACTTAATGGCATTGTAAATCCTATTACCGAACCTTTGCCTGCATGTGTATCGGGCATTATTACAACATCCTTGGTAAATGCACTATGGTCAATCATGTTTTGTATTTGCTTTATGCACTCTGGTTCAACATCGTTGATCATTATTTTGGCGGTTGTATATTTACCTTTAAGGGGGGTTCTATACATACATTTCTTTTAAGAAACAAAGATAATGAATAAGATGCAAGGCACAAAATTTTCTGAATAGCCGTAGCTATTGAGAAAATTTTTAACGCAGTCAGATTGTTTATTATCTTTGTTCCCAAAGGGTTTTCAGAGTTTTTCATATACTTCTTCAAAACTTTTTACATTATCCCGATAGTGTTTCAAATTTTTTCATTGTCTATAAAAAACTCTGGAAATCTTAATGCGAATGTATGTATAGAACCCCCCTTAAGTTCAATCATTTGTATAAATTTAAAAAAGTCCTGTTTTTTCTGTTGTTTGAATTAATTCAGGAGAATTATTTGAAGGCAAATTTACTAATTTTGAAACAGGATGTGCCATCATTTTTTCAGCAGAAAAAGCTTTTAATAAATTTTTTGCATCAGCAACAGAAAGGTTTTCATTAAGCCATTTATGCTCATCTTCTTTGTTTAAAATCACAGGCATACGATTGTGAATTTTTCCAACTAAGCTATTTGGTTCTGTAGTAATAATTGTAAATGAATTTATTACTTCATTGTTTTTGTTTTTCCAACTGTCCCATAATCCTGCAAAAGCAAACAAACTTTCATTTTTCATATAAATTCTGTAAGGCTGTTTTTCTTGTTTTATTTTTTTCCATTCATAAAAACCATCCGCAACAACAAGGCATCTTTTGCTTTTAAATGAGTTTCTGAATGAAGGTTTTTCTGCAACGCTTTCCGCCCGTGCATTTATAAGTTTTACAGCAATTGAAATGTCATTTGCCCAAAAAGGAATTAATCCCCATTTAAAAAAGTTGAGTTTAGTGGGTTCTGTATTTGTAATTACCGGTAAAAATTGTGTTGGTGTAGCATTATAAATAATTTTATAAATATTTTTTTCTACATCAACATGAAATCTTTCTGTTATTTCATCAATCTTTTTTGAAATAATAAATCTTCCGCACATAAATTTATTTTCTTATTTTATAGCCATACCAAGTGCCTTCATTGGAATTACCATCTTCGGCAACAAAAATTAATCCATTAGCAACAGATAAAGAAAAAGCATAATTTCCTTTTTTTAAACGAACTGATTTTATGTATTTTCCTTCAAGGTTATGAATATAAACAAGCCTGATTAATGCATTCCAAGTATAAATGTGCTTATCGTCAACAGCAACTACCAGACTACCTCCTTCCAATCCTTTACCGTGCTTTAATCCCGTTATTGTTTTTATAAGTTTTGTACTTTTAAAATTATAAATTTCCAGTTCACCTTCATTAAAATAATATAATTTTTCTCCTTTATGTCCTAATGCTGTAACAGCTTGTGGGTCTATTTGAAAGTTTGTGCTTGCTTGCTCAACTTTTCCGTTTTTTAAATTTGTTATTTTATAAATGTTGTTTTTCCTTTCGTGAGTTTTTATATATAAATCTTTATTTGAAGCATCATACATTATCGATCTCATATCCCAGTTCCAAGGATATGATTTTTTAAAAACACCTTTTGAGTTATATTCATTAATTTGTCCTTTTGAAGCAAAGCCTCCATTAATTGTATATAATCGATTTTTATATTCGCAAAGATGCATATTGTGAGTATTGAGATTGTCTGTAAAAGTAATTTCAGGCTCAAGAGTTTCTACTCCTATTAAATCATCAATTTCATATCCATACCATTGCCCGTCATCGTAATTCCCATCAAAAGCAGTAAATATCATATTGTTGGCATAAGACAAAGAAAAACCATAATCACCGTCAACTATCCTTATTGTAGAAATATAATTTCCGTTTAAATCATAAATATATATTTCCCTTTTTTTGCCGTGCCAAGTAAAAATATTTTTGTTACTAACAGCTATTGCATTGCTTCCTTCGAAAACATCCTTGCCACATTTTATATTTTCAAATGTTTTTAATAATTTTCCTGTAGAGAAATCATAGATTTTTACTTTGCCATTGTCATTAAAATAAAGTTTTTTACCATCAGGGGAAAGGTCAACTGTTGCTTGTTCACTGGTAATTAATTCTTTGTGAATTAATTTGTAAGCTCCAATCTCAAAATTTGTTATTTCGTAAATGTTGTTGTCGTAACAATAAAGGTAAAATTTCTCTGTATTTTCGTTGTAAATAATACTCCTCATATCAAGATAAATATCATAGGTTGCAATAAAATTCCCTTCAATATCATACTTGTTAATTAAGCCTTGATCTGTTATACCACCATTTACCGTGTAATAATATTCACCGTCAAAACAAATGTGCATGTTGTGAGTATTAGCATAATCGTCAATTATAATTGA
>JAYEOP010000301.1 GCA_034723125.1 Bacteroidota bacterium
ACTACTTTAGGATTATAAACATCTACACAATCGGGTGAACAAATTATTTGCTTGATATTGTACCAGTCGGCAATACGAATTATTGTTCCTAAATTTCCCGGATTTCGTATTGAATCAAGAAGTAAAATATTTTCCTCTTTGTTGTCAAAAATTCCATCATTTATTTGTGCTAACGCAAGAACCTGATTAGGCGTTTTTAATGAACTTATTTTTTTCAATTCCTCATCACTTATCTCATTGATATTGTAATGAAATTCCTTAAGTGTCTCGTTGTTAGTGTTTTGAGAAATCCATTCATTGGTTGCAAAAATTGAATGAATATTTAATTCTGATAATATCAATTCATTTGTTAATTTTACACCCTCAACAATGAACAGATTATGCTGTTTTCGGTATTTTTTTTGATAAAGAGATTGAATTATTTTTATTTGTGCTTTTGAAATCATTTTTTAAAAATATAATTGTATTACGCAAAGTTAGTTTATTATTGATAACTATTATAGTTTTTCAATCTTGTTCTTTAAAAAAATTAATTCCCGAGGAAAAATATTTGCTAAAAAAATCATCAGTAGTAGATGCTCCGAATGATTATAAGGATGATTTAAGGTCATTGATGAAGCAGAATCCAAGGAGGCGTGGGCTTGGAATTTCCGAACCATTTGTTTGGACATACATGAAACTTGACAAAGGAAAACAAACAAAATTTAAAAAGGGATTAAAACGTTTTTTTGGTGAAGAACCAATTTATCTTGAGTATAAACTCGTTCATCAATCGGCTGAGCAAATGAGAGATTTTTTGATGAATAAAGGGTATTTTAGGCCAACTGTAATTTATAGTATTGATAAAAGTAAGAACAAAGCAAAGCTTACTTATAAAATAATTCCACGTACTCAATATAAAATAAACAAAATCAGTTATCTGATACCTGATAGTAACATTAAAGAAATTATTGACAATTCAATTGATTCTAAGATTATTGAGGAAGGGGTGTTTTATGATAGCGAAAATTTAATAAACGAAAGGAAAAGGCTTGCTAAATTATTGAATAACAAAGGCTATTATCTTTTTAGTAAAAATAATATTTATTACGAAGTTGACACCTCCGTATCTGATGGTAAATTGGTTGATATTAATATTGTTTTAAACAATCCTACGGATAGTACAAAGCATAAAATTTTTAGAATAAATGAAATTATTATTGAGCCTGATTACAGTATTTCGGATACAATTGAGAAAAAAAGTGAATATTTAAAAGATAAAAAATTCGTATTCAGGAATGATTACATCAACAAAGAAGTTATTTTAAGATATATTCATTTTAAGAAGAATGATGTTTATGAAATTGATAAAATAAAGAAAACAATTAATCAGTTGTCTGAAATTCAGTTGTTCAAATTTGTTGACATTAGTTTTGAAGAAATAAATGACAGTAACAGTAATTTATTGGATTGTTACATCAGGTTAACGCCAATGGAAAAACAGGAATACGTATTTGAAACAGAATTAAATACTACAGAAGAAACAAAGCAAATATCTACTTCCACCTCAAATAGGTATTACGGAATGGCAGGTAAATTAGCATATCACAATCGTAATTTATTTAAACGTGCTGTTCAGTGGAATTTAGGTTTTAGCGGGGCTATTGATATTCCTTCCAATAATTTTCAGAACCAACAATTATTTGCAAACTATCAGATTGAACTTAATTCATCTTTGTATTTTCCATCAGCATTTTTACCTAAATTTATTTCTGTAAAAGATGAAGCAATCTCATCAAAAACAGCCGTTAATTTATCTTATTATTTTGACCAAAATCAGGACTTTGCAAGGTCAACAGTTAATGCTGCTTACACTTATCAATTTAATCATCCTAAAATAAAACATTTTGTTACTCCTGTGGATTTGAGTTTAATACGTACTCATTTACAACCCGATTTTAAAAAGAAGCTTAAAGAATACAATAATGTTTTATTAGATAATATTTTTGAAACACACTTATTAACTTCAATGCGTTATTCGTTTGTTTATAATGATAAAGAAGTAAATAAAAATCATTATTGGAGAATAAGAGCAACAATTCCCGAAACAGCAGGAAACATACCTTATTTTTATAATTCTATAACAAAAGGTTCCGAAATAGTAACCGATTCAACAGGTTTTGAAATTATCGGAGTAAACTTTTTTCAGTATTTAAAGTTTGATGTTGATGCAAGTTATCACTATACTGTATCAGCATATTCTTCAATTGCAAGTAGGATATGTCTCGGTATTGGCTTGCCTTTTGGTAATTCTGCAAGCATACCTTTTGAAAAACGTTACTTTCTTGGTGGAGCAAATAGTATGCGTGCTTGGACACTTAGAGGATTGGGTCCCGGTGAGTATAAAAAGAAAGAAGATGCAAGCTTTGAGCAAACAGGGGATTTAAAATTTGAAACAAACTTTGAGTATCGTTTTGATATTACTTCTATTCTAAAAGGTGCTTTGTTTGTTGATGCAGGAAATATCTGGACTTTAAGAGAAGATGAAATCAGAGAGGGAGGAATGTTTGAATTTAATGATTTTATTGATGAAATAGCAATAGGTACAGGAGTAGGCTTACGTTTCGATTTTACATTTTTTATTTTCAGAACCGATTTTGCAATTCCTGTTCGCGATCCATCTTTAAATTTGGATGAACGTTGGGTCCTTAAAGGATCAACCATTAAGGATGTTAGATTTAATATTGGTATCGGTTATCCTTTTTAATTTTGCTAGAATTTTTTTGGTTCTATGTTGATTTGTGTGGGTGAAAAAATATTAAAGCCACAGA
>JAYEOP010000302.1 GCA_034723125.1 Bacteroidota bacterium
TTATATAAATCTGTCCTTTTTATTATATATTCATTGAACCAATGTTTATTTAAATTTCCTTGAATGAAACCTATAATAAATCCAAAATCATAACCCAAAATTTTTCTTTTTTCATTTTTTTCTTCTTTTACAAGACTTCTTATGGATGAATTTAAAGTGTCTTTTAGATCATTAACTAAAATTGTTTCATCAATTATCGTAAAATCATTAGTAGGATAATCAAGTGTCGCATTCTTAGTCCATTTCCTGAATAAGTCAAATGCAATTTCATTATTTATTCTTTCCATATCGTTTATTCCTCTTTTTTACCTGAATGCTAACGGCAGTCTGTCTAGAACCCTAAACCACCGATTAAATTTTTGTCAAATATAAAGCTATTTCTGCTTTGCTCAAAAATGATTTGCTTTTTAATAGTTTTTAGACAGTCTGACGGTGGCAATATTAAAAGTTGGTCATTTTGGAACACCAAACTTTCAATTTACTATGCCGTTTATTTATTGTTAATTCGTTCATATTTACCACTTTCCGCCCAATTTCTTATATTGCTACAGGGCGGTATTTATTTCATCTTCAATCAATTCAATTATTTCGATAGCTGGTTCAAATAGTGGTTCTACCAAATCACTGTTAAAATCAAAAATGTTCTCATAGTCGCCTTTCTGTCTCCAGTCAAACAGTTCAGACAAAAGTAATCCGTATTTTTTATCAAATTTTCCAGTCTTTACAAAATGAAGTGAAAATTGGCTTTTTGTTCCTGAATGTGATTTAGTCTGGATTTCATTTAGCACCAATAGAGCATTAACTGCATAAAATACTGCATAATACAATCTATTTACTGCCGAATTCCAGAATCCGTTATCAGAAAGAATTTCTGCTGCTTCAAATGTTTTACGTGCAGATTCAATCCTGTATTTAACGTATTCATGTCTTTCTTCATTTGTCATATTCGAACTCCTTCTTGTGTTACGTTTTCATAAAATGGGGTAATCCGCTGCTTAGTCTGCCAGTCATTTTTTGAGTAAACAAATATTGATAAAGGCTCGCCTGTTTCCAGTTCCAAGTCATAAAGTTTATTCCTAAATTTTCGTTCTGTTACTAAGTCAATTGAATAATCTGTAAGTACGAGAATATCCCAATCCGAATTAGGTCGTTCGTCTCCACGAGCACGAGAACCATATAGAATCACTTCTGCTTTTGGGTCAATTGCATTAATGTAATGTCGAATCAATTGACTTATATATTGTGTCTTTGTTTTCATATTTTAAAATTAACAAAATGTTGCAACTTTTCTGTTTTTATAATGCACTGTTAGAGTAGAGCCTGATAGTTTATACTAAAATTTTGTTCAAAGATACTAAAATTAGTATAAACTATCAGCCCCCCCCTATATATTAACCGAAAAGTATCCACCTAAAAAAAATTTAACGACCTTAGTTTTTTTAAAAAAAAAGCTATGGCACAACGATAAAAACAATTATTGACAAAGCCAAAGACCGTACCCCACTACAAATGACGATGACAAAAAAGTATTACTGATTATGAGTTCGTTACGATTTATTATCCTCAAAAAAAGAGGGTATTTTTTTTGTAGGGTGCAGGAGAGCCAAGTTGGGTTAAGTAGTGTCTCTAAGAAAACTCTGCAAAATTAGATTCCTATCTTTTTGCGATATTTTTATCTTTCTCAACTCACTGATGCTAAGGCATCGCCTCGTCTCAAAAAATAAAAATCTCACCTGCCTGACGGCAAAGGCAGGTCAAAAATCTTAGAAATCATAAAATTTGATAGTTTTCTTAGAGGCACTAAGTACGGTTAATTATAGTCGTGAAAATCCGTGTTAATTGCTTGTTAATTTTATGATTAAAAACTTATCAGAAATTTAAAGAAATAAACATCAATGGAAGAATTATGTGCAAAAATTAAAATTTAACTTAAAATTCAATAAAAATGAATTATTTAAAATAAAAAAGTATCAAAAAAAATGAAATGTTGCCAAAATACAATCACTAATTTTAAAATTACCCGAAAAAATTTAACTTTACTCAAAGTTCATCATTTATTAAAATTACATATAAGCACTGTGTAACTTTTGGTTTTGCCCGCCTGTCGAGCCTTGGCAGGCAGGCTCAACAACGCACATAAAAACCATAGGTGGCCATGCACTATGGGTTTTTATATGCTTAGGTGTTAAGTGCTTTTATTCTTTGTTTAATCTATACAATTCTCTTAAATTTTCAATATCATTTTCATTCAATTCAGTAGTTTCAATAATTAATTTGTTAGAGTGTCCATTAGATATTAGTTTAAGAGCAATTCTTTTTCTTTCTTTATCAATTCCTTTTTCTATTCCTCTATATTCTAATTTTTGGGCAGTTGAAACAAATTGTTGTTCTGCTTGTGTTGAAATAGTTTCCATAAGTTCTCTATATTTATCAGAAGTGATTTCTGTTGAGTTTAGCATATAAACAGATATACTATCAAAAAAATCTTTTCCCTCTTTGGTTCGTAATAATTCATTTATTTGCTCAGATAAATGCCCAATCTGTTCAAGCATTTTCTGTTCATTAAAGATATTCTTCATTATTAGAAGACCTACCTGTAATTCAATATTATCAAAATGTTCTCTTAATTCTTTGTCTGAATATGTTGATGTATCAATTAATTCGTAATCAAATTTTGGTATGAAGTTTTGTAACTCATTATCAATATTTCCAAAGTATTCTTCAAATCCTTTATTATCCCATTTTTTCTTTCCGTGATAAAATATTATTGGAATAACTGCTGTTAATTCTT
>JAYEOP010000303.1 GCA_034723125.1 Bacteroidota bacterium
TTTTGTACAAGCTTATTCTCATCCATCAATCCAATTTTCAGAAAATAAATCCCTTTAATTTGTTTCTTTAATTCGTAATCTTTTGCGTTTAAATCCTGAGTTTCTAAAATTAACTTTCCTAAGGAATTATATAAATTAATGGATTGCATTTTTATTTCTGATTTGATGTAAATTTTTTCATTTGATGGGTTTGGATAAATCAATATTTCAGAATTTTCTACTTCTGTAATTCCATTTACTTTTGCATTTATGAAAGCTATTTTTGTAAGTGAATCAGCACAGCCGAGGTCAGAAATTACTTTTAGCATCACATCATAATTTCCAACATTTTGATAAGTGTAAGTTGGGTTTTGAACAATTGAAGAATTTCCATCTCCAAAATCCCAGAGGTATTGGGAAATAGCATTAAAAGCAATTGTTGAAGAATCATGAAAATTAACAAGAAGAGGAACTTCTCCTGAAATTATGTTTGCTCCGAAACTCGCAATTGGAATGTCTCCGATTTGTACAAAAATAGAATCGTATTTTGTGGTACACACGGGGTCTTGAGTTTCTGCTTTTATCCAAAAACCTTGATTTTGAAAATCATTGTTTCCATGTTTATATTCAATAGAATTTAAATACTGACTGCCAACAAAATATCCATCATTTTTATTTCCTTTTGTCCAGAACAAACCTTGTGCATTTTCGAATTGTGCGTTTAATTTATAATAGTTATTTTTACAAACCATGGGTTTTGATTTGTCAATAGTTATTATCGGTTCAACCACAGAAAGAGTTATTGTGTCAGCATTGTAGCAACCGTTGTTGTCGGTAAAATGCCAAGCGATTTGGTAATCACCGAGGGGTTTATTTGTATTAAAATATCCTCCTGAGCCAACATTCCCTGACCAGTAACCACCGTAAGTTCCTCCGGAAGGAGATCCAAATAATTGAACTAAGCCTTGTTCACGGCAAAATTTTGTTTTGTTTGTAGAAGTATATGCCTGAACATTAGGTAAGGGTTTTACATCAATATTAAGTGTATCATATTTTGGGCAATGGGGCATTCCAACAATATACCTTAGCTGAGTAATTCCTATTCCAGCCTGATTTACAGAAAAGTTTCCTGTAGAATCAACAAAATTACCTGTCCAATAACCTCCTATTGGAGTAGCTGTTAATTGAATAATAGTGTCTGCTTTACATATTTTAAAATCATCATCAATATTTGGATTATCAGGTGATTTAAAAACAGTGAGACTAAATGAATCAGAATTATGACAATTATTCGTATCAGTAAATAAATAATTGAATGTAAACTTTTTCCCATCCACAATTGTTACTTCATTTACATCAAAAACATAATTTTGCTTTTGTTTTTTTATTCCGCTTCCTGTCCAAACACCTGACAATGGAAATGCTTTTCCATTAAGTAAATATTCTTGCTCATCCGAACAAATGCTATCGTTATCTAAAGTATAGACGTTTGGTCGTGGATATTGGGTTACATAAATTGTATCCGAATCAAAACATCCAATGTCATCAGTTATTTTACAGATGTAAGTACCGGAATCATGGACGAAAATGTTATTTGTATTTTTATAAAAATTAGTATCCCCAAATTTTGTCCAATCACAAGAAAACAAACTGCATCCATTTAAAACATAGTCAGCATCTAATTCAATGCTATCGTATTTACAAACTTCGGTATTCTGACCAAGGTTAACATTAATGTAATTTACAAATACTTTCGTTTGTGCTGTAAAAGAACATCCTGACTGATCCTGAACAGTTACCGTATATATTTTATCTTGAAATAATTGTGCTGTTTGAATTGACTGTGTTGTATCGTTTGTGTTCCAATTTATAGAAGTATATCCTTGATTATTAAAAATTTGTGCAGAAATAGTCATGCTATCTCCAGGACAAATGTTTGTATCTTTTGGTAAATATGCCCATAGAAAAGTATCTGTAATCAGTGTGTCATAATATATTGAAGTATCTTTACCATCTGATACTGTTAGAGAAAAAGGATAAATACCAGGGCTAAATACATGAGTCAAAGGGTTTTTTGAATTACTTACTTCATCAAAAATATCCCATTTGTAATTTAAAAATTTATAATGATTTGGAATAGTATTAAACTTGTATTTTCCGCATCCAAGGTTAGTAACATTAATTTCTGCTTCAACTTTTGGTTTAACACAAATTTTATAAGCTCTGGATGTTAACCCATAAACAGGACAAGCATTATCACGAGCCGATACTGTGAAAATATTTAAACCTAAATTTGTACTGTCAGGATAGAATTTTAGAATTCCTTTTGGTCGTTTAATGTTTGATGTATCAATCTGCCAATTTGCGTTTGTGATTGATGAATCCCACCAGAGTTGTACAGTATCATTTACATCAATATCTGATGTAGTAAAAGTGTAGTTTACGGTGTCGCCTTCTGTTACATTTAAAGTTGATGCAGAATTTAATTTTGGTAAATGATTATTAGGACAATTAATAACTATAAGTTGAATATCTCTGAGAACTTCCCCGATTTTAATACCATTTCGAAACTCTGAAACTTTTATTACCATTACTGTTTGTTCAATTTTCATTGGTCTGAATGAAAGATCAGCTGTTAATGGGTCAAGGTGAATACCTCTTGGTAATGGTAGATTCTTATTTGGAAATCCCCAAAAGAAAATAGGTTTATCATAATCGTACTGACCTGTGTAAGAAATATTTGAACCATATCCTTGGAGCGGATAAGCAAATTCATAAGCCAAAGAATCATTATTCGTATCATAAGCACCAACATTCATCAAAATACTTTGACCAATACAAAGCATATTATGTGGGTCTGTTCTGAAGGCAGGGGAGCTGTTTTGGGGAGTTATACATCTGTTTAAAGTAGCTTCAATGTAAAAATATTTATTTCCAGCTCCTGTTGTTATTGCTGAACTTCTAGAAGCATCTTTGTAAGATAATAATAATTCACAACATGTTGTATTTAATACAACAAATTTTTGATATTCAAACTTTTCAATTCCAAAAGGAAATGAGCATCCTCCTTGTTGACATCTTGTACATTCAGAAGAACATACAGGAGTTATATCAATTGCTACAGGTTCTGTAATTGAAACTGTTGTTATTGTTTGATTTGTGGTTTTACATTTTATTGGAATGTGTACAGTATTAGGTGTAGGAGCACCGTTGCAATCCCTATATATTACAAGTTTAATGATAAAACTATCCTGACCTATATTTGTATAGCTTAAATCTGCACCAAAAAGCCAAGCTGATTTTACTTCTGTGTTAAATAAAAATATTATTGCTAAACTTAATAAAAGACGAATACTTAATTTTTTCATAATTATTATTTTTTTATTTATTCAAAAACAACTTTCTCTACAATTTTATTTCCATCCATCAATCCAATTTTTAGAAAATAAATTCCTTTCACTTGTTTCTTTAATTCAAATTCTTTTGCGTTCAAATCCTGAGCTTTTAAAACAGATTTACCTAAGGAATTATATAAATTAATGGATTTAATTTTTCTTTCTGATTTGATGTAAATTTTTTCATTTGAAGGGTTTGGATAAATCAATATTTCAGAATTTTCTATTTCTGTAATTCCGTTTACTTTGGCATTTATAAAAGCTATTTTTGTAATTGAATCAGCACAGCCAAGGTCGGAAATTACTTTCAAACTCACATCATAATTCCCAACATTTTGATAAGTGTAAACAGGATTTTGAACAATTGAAGAATTTCCGTTTCCAAAATCCCATTGAAACTGTGAAATTGCATTAAAAGCAATTGTTGAAGAATCATAAAAATTAACAACAAGAGGAACTTCTCCGGTAATTATATTGGCTCCAAAATCAGCGATTGGAATGTCTCCGATTTGAACAAAAATAGAATCATATTTTGTAGCACAAACAGTATCTTGGGTTTCTGCTTTTATCCAAAAGCCATGGTTTTGAAAATCATTATTTCCATGTAAATATTTAATAAAAAGATTATTAGGATTTCCATCAAAAATCCCATCGGCTTGTTGTCCTTTTAACCAAAGCATTGATTGAGCATTTTCGAATTGAGTATTTAATTCATAGTAGTTATTTTTACAAACAATTGGATTTGTTTTGTCAATAGTTATTATCGGTTCAACCACTGAAAGAGTGATTGTGTCTGCATTGTAGCAGCCGTTGTTGTCGGTAAAATGCCATGCTATTTGGTAATTACCTAAATTAGTGTTTGCATCAAAAAGTCCGTTTTTGTTAACGGGACCAGTCCAGTAACCACCGTAAGTGCCACCGACAGGAGATCCAAATAATTGAACCAAGCCATTTTCACGGCAGAATTTTATTTTGTTTGTTGAAGTATATGCCTGAACATTAGGTAAGGGTTTTACATCAATATTAACTGTATCATATTTTGGGCAATGGGGCATTCCAACAATGTAGGTAAGTTTATTAATTCCTAATGTTGCCTGATTTACAAAAAAGTTTCCTGTAGAATCAACAAAATTACCTGTCCAATAACCTCCGATTGGAGTAGCTGTTAATTGAATAATAGTGTCTGCTTTACATATTTTAAAATCATCATCAATATTTGGATTATCAGATGATTTGAAAACAGTGATACTAAATGAATCTGAATTTTTACAATTATTTGAATCTGTGTATAAATATTGAAATTTATATTTTTTACCATCAACGATTGTTACTTCATTTAAATCAAATATATAATTTTGATTTTCAATTTTCACTCCGCTTCCTGTCCAAATACCTGATAATGGAAATGCTTTTCCATTGAGTAAATATTCTTGCTCATCAGAGCAAATACTATCATCATCTAAAGTATAGACGTTTGGTCGTGGATATTGGGTTACATAAATTGTATCCGAATCAAAACATCCAATGTCATCAGTTATTTTACAGATGTAAGTTCCGGAATCATGGATGAAAATGTTATTTGTGTTTTTGTGAAAACTTGTATCACTGTATTTTGCCCACTCAATAGAAGATAAATTACATCCATTTAAAACATAGTCCGCATCTAATTCAATACTGTCGTATTTACAAACCTCGGCATTCTGACCAAGGTTAACATTTATAGTGTTTACAGTTACTTTTGTTTGTGCTGTAAGAGAACATCCTGATTGATCCTGAACAGTTACCGTATATGTTTTATCTTGAAATAATTGCCCGGTTTGAATTGTTTGTGTTGTGTCGTTTGTGTTCCAATTAATAGAAGTATAACCTTGATTATTAAGAATTTGTGCGGTAATATTCAGGCTATCACCGGGGCAAATATTTGTATCTTTAGGTAAATATGCCCATAGAAAAGTATCTGTAAACAGTGTGTCATAATATATTGAAGTATCTTTAGCATTTGACACTGTTAGAGAAAAAGGATAAATACCAGGTCTAAAAACATGAGTAATAGGATTTTCACTGCTACTTACTTCATCAAAGATATTCCATTTGTAATTTAATAATTTGCCGTAATTGGGAATAGTATTAAACTTGTATTTTCCGCATCCAAGGTTAGTAACATTGATTTGTGCTTCAACTTTTGGTTTAACAAAAATTTTATAAACTTTAGATGTAAACCCATAAACAGGACAAGCATTATCATGAGCGGATACTGTAAAAATATTTAACCCTAAATTTGTACTGTCAGGATAGAATTTTAAAATTCCTTTTGGTCTTTTAATGTTTGATGTATCAATCTGCCAATTGACATTTTTAATTGAAGAATCCCACCAAATTTGTACAGTATCATTAATATCAATATCTGACGTAGTAATCATATAATTTACGGAATCGCCTTCTGTTATATTTAAAGTTGATGCAGTATTTAATTTAGGTGAATGATTATTAGGACAATTAATAACTATAAGTTGAATATCTCTGAGAACTTCCCCGATTTTAACCCCATTTCGAAACTCTGAAACTTTTATTACCATTACTGTTTGTTCAATTTTCATTGGTCTGAATGAAAGATCAGCTGTTAATGGGTCAAGGTGAAAACCTTGTGGGAAATTCTTATTTTTATTCGGGAATCCCCAAAAGTATAGTGGTTTGTCATAATCGTACTGACCTGTGTAAGAAATATTTGAACCATGATCCTGTAATGGATAAGCAAATTCATAAGCCAATGAATCATTATCCGTATCATAAGCACCAACATTCATACAAATACTTTGACCAATACAAAGTAAAGTGTGTGGGTCGGTTCTGAAGGCAGGGGAACTGTTTTGGGGAGTAATGCATCTGTTTAAAGTAGCTTCGATGTAAAAATGTTTATTTGCAGCTCCTGTTGTTATTGTTGAACCTCTAGAAGCATATTTGTTAGATAATAATAATTCACAACATGTTGTATTTAATACAACAAGTTTTTGATATTCAGACTTTTCAATTCCATAAGGAAATGAGCATCCTCCTTGTTGACATCTTGTACATTCATAAGAACATACAGGAGTTATATCAATAGCTACAGTTTTTGTAATTGAAACTGTTGTTATTGTTTGATTTGTGGTTTTACATTTTATTGGAATGTGTACAGTATTAGGTGAAGGAATACCGTTGCAATTTCTGTATATAACAAATTTTATTATAAAACTATCTTGTCCTATATTTGTATAGCTTAAATCTCCTCCCATAAACCAAGATGATTTTACTTCTGTGTTAAATAAAAATATTATTGCTAAACTTAATAAAAGACGAATACTTAATTTTTTCATAATTATAATTTAAGGAGTTGTTTTACATAAAATTAGGTTCCACATGTTTATATGTAAAAATAAAGTGTTAAAGGTAAACAAAAAAATGAATTATTTTTAAAATAATTTGTAACATTGTGTAATTGAATATCTTGCAGTTAAGTGTAATTGCGAATTTTATTCAATTATGGAGGATTGTTGTAGATATTCTAACAAAAGTAGGTTTTATGTTGATTTGAGTGGGTAATCAAATTTGCCACAGATTCACAGATTAAAAAATTACTCTTTTTGTAATTAGTGCTTATAAGAAAACTCATTAATTGCATATTTGTACCCCTTAAATTCCCTAAAGGGAAAATCCAACTCACTGAGTGTGATGGCATCTTCTCTATGGGATAAAGGAATGAGCAGAGGATATGCAGAATTTTCCTTTAGTTTTCTAAGAGGTACTAATTAATGAATTTTCGCCAAATTCCGTTATATCTGAACTAAAGGACATATACTTTGACTGTTTATAATTTGAGCTTTGGCACTATGTTTAACGAATTGAATATTAGTTGTTTACACGATATAGCAAAACGCAGTTTATGATCGCTCTACATATATCTTATTAGAATAATGCATGTAAATTAATTTTAATCTGTGAATCTGTGGCTTTAATATTTTTCCACCCACACAAATCAACATAGTACCCAAAAGTACTTAATTTGGAAACAAAAAAAATCCCTAAAAATGAAATTATTTTAGGGATTTGTTTTTTAGAATTATAAGGAATTAGCCTTTTAAAATATTTTTAGAAATAACAAGTCTTTGAATTTGGTTAGTACCTTCATAAATTTGACATAATTTAGCATCACGCATCATTTTTTCAACACCAAATTCTGTTGAATAACCGTCACCTGCCATAACTTGAACGGCATCGGTTGTAACTTTCATTGCTAAGTCGGTAGCACGTAATTTTGACATTGCTGAGAGCAAACCTAAATCTTTTTGTTTTGTATCATAAGCCCAAGCAGCTTTCCATGTAATCAATCTTGCAACTTCAACATCAGTAGCCATGTCGGCAAGCATAAAGCCAACAGCCTGTTGTGTAGCTATTGGTTTGCCAAATTGAATTCTATTTTTTGCCCAATCTTTAGCAGTTAGATAAGCTGAACGAGCAGCTCCAACACCCAATGCAGCAACTCCTGTTCTTGTTCTGTCAAAGGTTTTCATGGCAATTACAAAACCTAATCCTTCAACACCAATTAAATTTTCTTTAGGAATTTCAACATCATGAAAAAGTATTTCATTTTGAACTGAGGCTTTTTGTCCCATTTTTTCTAAATGAGGTTTAATTTCAATTCCCGGTAAATCTGACGGTACGAGAAAAGCAGTAAGGCTTCTTGCTCCTCTTTCGGGGTTGGTTAATGCAAATACAGTAAAAAATGTGGCTACTTCTGCATTTGTAATAAATCTTTTATGACCGTTAAGTATATATTTGTCTCCTTTTAAAATAGCTGTGGATTTTATTCCTGCAACATCAGAACCTGCATTTGGTTCGGTAAGGCAATATGCAGCTACGCCTTTTTCTTCCCTTATTCGTCCATAAAATTTCTTTTGCTGTTCGTCATTTGCTGAAAGTAATAAAGGAGTTAGTGCCAATGTGTTAGCATCAATACTTATTCCAATACCAATACATCCTGCACCAAATTCTTCGGATGCTAATGCTCCTTCAAATAAACTAAAACCATTTCCTCCGAATTTTTCGGGTATAGGTCCGTTTATTATTTTTTCGTCATAAGCAGCTTTTACAACTTCCCAAGGGAATTCTGCTAATTTGTCGTATTTCAATGCATTAGGCTTAATCCATCGTTCACTAAAATCTCTGTATTTTTCTTGAATTTCAATTTCTCTTTTGTTTAATGAAAAATCAACCATAGTTTTCTCCTTTTTATTTTTTACTTTTTAAGCAATATTTCTTTTTACTTTTATAAACAATTCATTTTTATTAAAAAGCGAAAATATGAAAATATTATGGTTTTGCTAATTTATTGTAAATAAAAATTAAAATTAGTAATTTTACGAATTATAGGGTTCTATGTCGATTTGTGTGGGTAAAAAAAATTAATGCCACAGTCTTCGTCTGTCAAAAACAGATTCACAGAATTAGAACAACTGACCCAAGCCCAATCCTAAATAGTGTCTCAAAGAAAACTTGTATGTTTTTGACTGTTAAAATGTTATGTGTCTTCTGTCGCTTGAATCTAATGTCATAAAGTAGTCATTTGATTGTCATTAAGTTACAAAGCCCAATGACAGCTTGGCTAAATGACAATTGAATGACTTTTAGATTCACATCTATTATTAATTCAAAGCCCAAGTATATTGAGTAATGCAAAGTTTTCTTAGAGGTACTAATATATAAAAACGTAACATATAGTCTATTATACCATTTATTCAAATAATTTATCTTTAAGTTCATTCAATTTAAATGGCTTACTTATAAAATCATCCATTCCTGCCTTAAAACATTTTTCTTTATCGCCTTTCATTGCATTTGCAGTCATTGCAATAATTCTTGTTTTCTTTTTATTTTCTTCTTTTTCAATCTTTCTAATTCTTTTTGTTGCTTCGTATCCATCTATTTCTGGCATTTGACAATCCATGAATATTAAATCATACTTATTGCTTTTATATTTTTCTAAAGCTATTTTGCCATTTTCTGCAATTTCAACTTCTTGATTTAATTCTTCAAGGTTAAACTTTGCAACTTTTTGATTTATAAGATTGTCTTCAGCAACTAAAATTTTAAATTGTTTTTCCTTATTTTTGATTGACTTTTTTTTGCTGTTTTCAGTATTTGATTCTTTTGATTCCGAAATACCAAATTTTGCAGTAAACCAAAATGTAGAGCCTTCACCTTCTTTGCTTTCTACTCCTATTTCACCATTCATTAATGCACATATTTTTTTAGAAATAACGAGTCCTAATCCTGTTCCTCCAAATTTTCTTGTTGTTGAAGTATCTGCTTGTGAAAATGCTTTAAATAGTTTGTTTTGTTTTTCTTTAGGAATTCCAATACCTGTATCTATTACTTTAAATAATAGTTTTACATCTGTTTTCTTTTGTTCCACAGAATCAACAATAATTTTTATGCTTCCTTTTTTTGTAAATTTGATTGCATTGTTTACAAGATTTATTAATATTTGTTTTAATCTAACGGTATCTCCTATAAGTATGTGCGGAACTGTAGGTTTTATATCTACAATAAGTTCTAATTTTTGTTGATCAACTTTTGTTTTTAAAATCATTTTCACATTTGAAATTTCCTTAGAAATACTGAAATCAATTTTTTCCAATTTCATTTCACCTGCTTCAATTTTTGAAAAATCCAGTATGTCATTTACAATTGTTACAAGATTATCACTTGAGGTAACAATGATGTCGAATAGCTCCCTTTGTTGTTCGCTTAACTTTGTATTTTGTATAACATTTGTAGTACCTATAATTCCGTTTAGGGGTGTTCGTATTTCATGGCTCATATTTGCCAAAAATGTACTTTTAAACTCGTTAGCTATTTCCGCCTTTTTTTTGGCATTAACTAATTCATTTTGTGTCTTTTTTAACATCAAATGAGTATTAACTCTTGCTAATAATTCGTGTTTGTTAAAGGGTTTTGAAATATAATCAACAGCACCAAGTTGAAAACCCTTTACAATGTTATCAGTATCTTTTAGTGCTGTTAAAAATATGATGGGTACATCTTTTGTTACAGGATTGCTTTTCAGTTGTTTACATACTTCAAACCCATCAATATCTGGCATCATGATGTCAAGTAAAATAAGATCAAATTTTGTTGATTTTGCTTTACTTATGGCAGATTTTCCGGTATTTGCTGTTGCAAATTTAAATTTTGATTTTTCAAGGATATTCGTTATTAAGTTAATATTTGATTGCATATCATCAACTATTAATATTTTTGTGTTTGCTTCCATAATAATTAATTTTATAAAAATGTTTTTAATTGATAAATTTTGAGATAATGGAATATAAAATTTTTGATTTAATTGGCTTAGCGATATAATCATTGCACCCTTTTTCTATAAATTTTTCTCTATCACCATCTAAGGCATAAGCAGTTTGTGCAATTATAGGAATATCTTTGCTGAATTTCCGTATTTCTCCTGTAGCCTCAATTCCATTAAGTACAGGTATATTAATATCCATTAATATTACATCAATAGATGGGTCGTTTTTGCATATTTCAACTGCTTCTTTTCCATTTGTTGCTTTAATGATTTGTGCTTTTGATTTTTTTAGTAATGCTTCAATATATAAATAATTTGACTCAACATCTTCTACTACTAATATTTTTTTAGTTTCCCAATTTCCTGTATCTATTATATTAGTATCCTCCTGTTTTACATCATTTTGACTAACAGTTTCAAATGGAATTGTGAAGTAAAAAGTAGAACCTTTATCTTTTTGGGATTCTAGGTACATCTTTCCACCAAGTAATCTTACGAGTTTTTTTGAAATGGATAAACCTAGTCCTGTTCCTTCAATGTTTCTTGAAATAGTACTCTCATCTTGCCCGAATCTATCAAATATTTTTTCTTTTGCTTCTTCGCTTATTCCTGTACCTGTGTCTTTTACAAAAAATTCTATTTCTTTGATATTGTTGCTTTTATCTTTGATGTAATCAAATCCAAATTCAATGTATCCTTTGTCGGTAAATTTTAATGAATTACTTAAAAGGTTATTCAGCACTTGATTTAATCTGTATTTATCTGTTTTTATTATAAATATTTCTTCATTTGGTATTTTTGTTTTTATTTCTACTTCGGTTAATTCCCTTTTTTCTTTTTGATTTTCAAATGATACTTTTAATTCATTCAATATTGTAGTAATATTACAATCTTTTTTAATTATATTTATTTTATTTGCTTCAATTTTTGAAATATCAATAATATCATTTATTAAATTAAGTAAATTTTGACCACTTTTATTTATGTATTTTGCAAAATTATATTTTTCTTTATCAGATAGTTTAGAGGATAACAATAATTCAGAAAATCCAAGGATTGAATTTAAGGGACTACGTATTTCATGCGACATATTTGCAATAAAAGCTGATTTTTGGATGTTTGCTTCTTCTGTGACTTTAATAGCATTTTTTAATTTTATTTTTGATTTACGTAAATCAATGTGAGTTTTTACTCTTACAAGAAGTTCTTTTTCATTAAATGGTTTATTTATAAAATCTATTCCACCGTTTTCAAATCCTTTAACAACACTTTCAGTACTTCTTTTTACTGTTAAAAATATTACAGGTACATCTTTAGTATTGGGATCTGATTTAATTTCTTTACAAATTGTATATCCATCTTTGCCGGGTAAAATAATATCTAATAAAATAAGGTCGAATTGCTGAGATTTAGTTGATTTTAGAGCAGTTTCACCATTACCAGAAATCTTTGTTTTGTATCCTTCATTTTCAAGGATTTGTGATATTTTTTCTCCAATTACTTTTGAGTCTTCAACAATTAGTATTTTTGGTTTTAGCATAATTTTAATTTATTATTTTTTAAAATTAATGATGAAAGAAGCTATTTGATTAATGGGTAATATTTTTATTGTAGGATCTAATTCTATCGCTTTACGTGGCATACCAAAAACAACAGATGATTCTTCATCTTGAGCAATTGTAAATGCACCTGCTTCTTTCATTTCTAACAAACTTTTAGCACCATCATCACCCATGCCTGTTAAAATAATTCCAATTGCATTTTTCCCTAAAGTTTGAGCTGCAGAGCGAAATAGTACGTCAACAGATGGTCTATGACGGTTTACAAGTTCTCCTTTTTTTAATTGTACATAATATTTTAAATTAATTTTGTTTATTAATAAATGAAAATCTCCATGAGCAATAATAGCTTTTCCTTTTTTAATTTCTTCATTGTTTGATGCTTCTGTAACTTCAATGTTGCAAATGCTATTAAGTCTTTTGGCAAAAGCAGTTGTAAAATTTTTGGGCATGTGTTGAACAATGACAATGGGAGGGGAGTTTTGGGGCAATTGACGAAGAATGTTTGTGATAGCCATTGTTCCTCCTGTGGAAGCACCTATAATAATTACTTTATTTGTTAATTGAATATTTTTGATTTTCTTTTTAGCTATAATTACATCAACAGATAATTTTTTAGAAACAGATTTGAATTTTAACAAATTGTTTTGGTTTTTTACAGCCATTGCTGCTTTAATTTTGTCACATATAAGTACTGTTGATTCATTAAGAAACTCTTTTAGATTAGTGGGTTTGTTAATAACTTCTACTGCACCGTAATCTATTGCTTTTAATACCAATTTAGAATTATTTTCTGTTAAGCTCGAAATCATCACAACAGGTATTGGATGTTGTTTCATTATTTTTTTTAAAAATGTTATGCCATCCATTCTTGGCATATCAATGTCAAGGGTTATTACATCCGGTGTTTCTTTAGAAATTTTTTTAGCTGCAAAATATGGGTTGCTGGCAGTTTCAATTACTTCTAAATCAGGATCGTCATTTATTATCTTTTTTAAGAACTCCCTTACTGTTGCAGAATCATCAACAATCAACACTTTGATTTTGTTTTTGTTTTTCATCTTTATGAAATTTATGACCGTAAATATATGAAATTTAAACACGAAAAATGAAATTTATTTTCACCTTTTTTAAATTATCATTTTATATTTTACTTTTTTTTATCATATATTGTTTTACTTCTGAGCTTTCTGTATTAAATATTATTCTTCGTCCTAAAGTACCTCCTACACTTGAACTTATTATTGGAATATTATTATTGTCAAGTATATATTTAGCAATGTCAATATTCTTTTGTCCAATGTTGAAAATATTATTGTTATGAGAGAGCATTGATGCACCACCAAATACTTTAGCTTTTAAATTACTTTTGTAAGAATCGTAGCTCAATAATTTTTTTATAAGTTGTTCAATTGCATAGTTGCCATATTTTGGTGTAGCAAGTCCATTCCCATTCCAAAGTGGGAGCATATAGTGTGTCATTCCCCCAACTTTTAATTTTGAATTGTACAAACAAACAGCAACGCATGATCCTAACAATGTTTTTATGTAAACTGTTTTGTTGCTTGCAAACAGAGTAGAAGGGTATAAAAAAAAAATATTTTGATTTTTATTATCCATTTATTCTAAAATAATTCGTCTTCTGAAAATAGATTTTCTTCTTCAGAATAATCTTCTATTATATTTTTAAAATCAGGGATGTTGATACTAAATGTGCTACCTTGGTTAATTTTGCTTTTCACATCAATTTTGCCATCTAAAATATCTATTAATGCTTTTGATACTGATAAACCAAGACCATGGCCATTATTTAGGGAATGTACATTTTTGTCGGATTTTGTAAACCTGTCAAAGATTTTTTGTAATGTATCTTTCTCAATACCCCTTCCCGAATCCTCTATTTTAAGATTTAAATTATCCTTGCTTTGTATTACATTAATAAATATTGTATTATTCTTATTGCTGTATTTAATGGCATTATCTAATAAGTTTAGTAAAATAAGTATTAGCATATTACTATCTGTGTAAAAAGAATTATTGTGAACTTTGGTGCTAATATTTGTTTCAAAAATCAATTTCTTTTTATCAGCTTTGTTTTTCATTATACTTACTGATTCATTTATCAAATCTTTAATATTTAATTTTGTGATTTGTGGAGAACTAATTCCTGCCTCAAGTTCTGCTGCTGTAAAAATATTTTTTAATTGAAAATCTAAGTCAAATGCTTCAGAGAATATAGTGTTTGCCATATTTTTTGACTTTTGAATATCATTTGTTTTAAAAATATTTTTTGATGAACTTATTATTGATGAGAGTGGATTTATAATTTCGTTCATAACATTTGAAAGAAAATGGCTTTTCATAGTTTCCGATTCTTTCAATTTTTCATTAATTACTTTTATTTGTTTTGTCAGTTCTTTGTTTTCTGTTTTAAGTTTATCAATTTCTATTTTATTGTTCATAAGGTTTAAAGTTTAAAAGTTATTATGATATTTTTTGATATACTGACGGTCTAATAAGTTTAAAAGGAAGATTATAATTTGATAATGATTCGGATAAACCAACAAATAAATAAGCATTGTGTTTTAGTTTCGTTGCTAATTTTTTAATTACTTTTAGTTGTGTTTCTCTAGAAAAATATATTAAAACATTTTTGCAGAATATTATATCAAAATTATCAGGGACTTCATATTGTGAGTCCATAAAATTCAGTTTTTCAAATTTTATTTTTGATCTTAGTTCAGGGACAATTCTTAGGTAATTTTTTGTTTTGTCTTTACTTTTTAAAAAATATCTTTTCATCAAAGATGTTTCAATGTTGATTATTCTTTTTTGATGGAATATTCCAAGCTTAGATTTGTTAAGCATTTCATTTGAAACATCAGTAGCAAATATTTCATAATTAAAATCCTGATTATGAATTGCAAAATTATTTAAAACAAATGACATTGTGTAGGGTTCTTCTCCGCTAGAGCATCCTGCACTCCATATATTAAATGTACTGTTGTGGGAATTGTTTTTTTTGAAATTTGGAAGTATATTGTTTTTTAAAAATTCAAAATGAGCATTTTCACGAAAAAAATCTGTTTTGTTTGTTAATATTCTGTCAGTCATGTGTGCCAATTCGTTTTGCAATCCTTCATTTGAAAAAACATGATTTACATACTCTTTCATAGAGTCAATTTCCAATTTATTTAATCGTCTTTGCAATCTGCTTTCAAGCAAAACTTTTTTGTGAGCAGGTAATTTTATACCATAGTTTTGTGTTATGAATTCACTTAAACGTTTAAAATCAAGTGTAGAAAGTTTATTCTTCTGATATGTATTTGATTCCTTTTTCATTTACTTCGCTATTATTCAATAGTCATTTGTTTCCCTGTTATTTTGTCGTTATTTAATAATCATAATTCGTAAATCAAAAATCGTCAATAGTCATTCTTAAGCTTAAAATCTTTCAAAATCATCGTCAATAGAATCTGATTGATTATAATCGTTCATATTTATGTTTACACCTTTATTCTTTTCTTGAACATTATTTGTACTTGTTAGTTCTTTTTTTTTCTTTTTCATTTTATTAATATTTCCTGTTTTGAAAAAAGAAATAGTGTCTTTTAATGAATCAGCCTGTCCTGAAAGTTCTTCACTACTTGTTGCAGTTTCCTCTGAGGTGGCGGCATTTTGTTGTGTTACTTCATTAAGTTGTTGGATTGCTTCGTTTATTTGCTCTGCACCTGAGCTTTGTTCTTTACTTGAAGCTGTTATTTCTTGCACAAGCATTAAAGATTTATCAACTTCAGGGACTAATTTTTTTAAAAAGATTTCTGCTTCTTTTGAATTTTTAACATTGTTTTTTGTTAAAGTATTTATTTCAATTGCTGCTACTTTACTTTTTTCAGCAAGTTTACCGACCTCAGCAGCTACTACACCAAATCCTTTACCGTGTTCACCTGCTCTTGCTGCTTCAACTGCTGCATTTAATGCAAGAATATTGGTTTGAAAAGCTATATCACTTATTATTGATATTTTATTAGCAATTGTTTCCATTGAAATGGTAGAGTTTTTAGCTTCTTCACTTACAAGTTTTATTGCCTCGGTAGTACGGATTGAAATTTTTTCCATCTCTTTTGAATTATCTCTGTTTTGCTCAATGCTGGATGTCATTTCTTCCATTGATGAGGTAATTTCTTCTGTTGATGATGCCTGTTCTGTTGCACCTTGAGATAATTGTTGTGAACTGGAACTTAGTTCAATTCCTGCCGAACTTATATTTTCAATAGCAAACTGTATATTATTAATCATATTGCCTATCTTGTTTTTCATTTTTAAAACGTTATCAAGCATTTTTCCCACTTCATCTTTTGAATCATTTTTTATATCAAGTGAAAAATTACCAACAGATAATTGCTCTATTGTATAGTTGATAGTTTTTATTTTCATAGCAATGCTGTAGATTATATATAAAGCTAATGTGGCAAGTATTATAAGACCAATTATTAAAAATAAAATAGAACTTTTTATTGTTTTTGTTAGTAATAAATCTCCTTCATTGTGCAATTTCTTTGCAATTTCCAGTTGAATACTTTTTAACATATCTAAGTTTTTTGTTAGAATATTCCCTGTTTGATATAAATTATTATCAATATTTTCCTTTAATGCTTCTTTATCTTTTTCTTTTAAAATTAATTCAATAACATCCAATTCAGAATATATCTTTGGAAATTGCTTGTCAATTTTATTTGATAGTTCTTTCTCTTCGCCTTCAATTTTTGAGTTTAAATATTTATCCCAATTTTCTTTTATTATTTCTCGTGCATTTATAACGTGGGTTAATCCTTCTTCAAAAGTGAATATTCCTACATAAACTTTGTTTATGGCATCAATTATTTTAACGGAATATGCATCATTTATTTTTTCAAGTTGCTCTAAGGGAATTATTCTGTCATAATACATAGTTGACATATTATCATTTATACTTTTATTACTTTTTATTGCAGATGTCTCTACCAGAATGATTAATGCAGAAAAGATAAGAAGAAGAAAAAGCAGTTTTGTTTTAATTTTTATTTTTTTCATAATTTTTATTTATTTTTTTAAGATTGAAACTTCGTCAGTTGAGAAGAGTTTATTAATATTAAGAAGAATAATAAAATCATTTTGATGTTTTATCACTCCTTCAATAAATTCTGATTTGTATTTTTCTCCAATAGCAGGAGGTGGCTTAATGTTTTTATCATCAATTTTAAGTACATTATTTACTGAATCTACAATAGCACCAATGTTTATTGTTTCATCATCTAATTCAATTTCAAAGACGATAATACATGTATTTTTAGTAGTATCTGTTTTTTTCATATTGAACTTTTCTTTTGCATCAATAACAGCTAATACTTGTCCTCTTAAGTTAATTACACCTTTCATGTAATCAGGAGAGTTAGGAACACTTGTAATATTTTGAATAGGTAAAATATGAAGAACATTTTTTACATTAGCGGCAAATAATTCATTGCCAAGTATGAATGTTAAATATGAATTAATTTTTTCGGATTTATTTTTCTCCATTTTAAAATGTTTTAATTAAGTGTATAAGTTTCGATAATTTTATTTGTGTCAATCATTAATGCAACAGAGCCATCACCAAGAATTGATGCTCCTGAAAAATATTTTTGAGCTTTATAATATTTTCCTAATGGTTTTAAAACGGCTTGGTATTCTTTAAGTACCTCATCAACAACAAGTCCCATTTTTTTATTTCCATATTTTACAACTATTACTTGCTGTAAGTCGGGTGTGTTGTCCAATTTGTTAAATTCACTTCTTAAGTTAAGAAATGGATATTGAACTTCATTAAGAGTAATAACATTGTTGAATGCTTTTGATAATTCTTTTTTGCTTACATAGTAAATTTTATCAATAACAGAAACAGGAAAAATGAATTGAGAATTATCAATTTTGGTTAGCAAACCATCAATTATAGAAAGCGAAAGGGGTAACTTGATTGTTATGGAAGTTCCTTCATCAATCTTTGAATCAATACTTACATTTCCTCTGATTTCTGAAATTTTTTGTTTCACAACATCCATTCCTATTCCTCTTCCCGAAATTTTTGTAATTTTAGTTGCTGTAGAAAAACCGGGGAGAAACATTAAATTTAATATATCTTTTCTTTTTAATTCATCATCCGCTTTAATAATTCCTTTTTTGATTGCTGTATTCATTATTTCTTTAGTATCAATTCCTTTACCATCATCGGAAATTTTTATATGTACCTCTGAACCAGAATAATATGCTTTTAATGTTATTTTACCTTTTTTATTTTTATTTTTTGCAATTCTTGTTTCTTTATCTTCAATACCATGGTCGATACTATTTCTAAATATATGCAGTAAAGGGTCGGAAATACTTTCAATAATATTTTTGTCAAGTTCGGTTTCTGTTCCTTCTGCGATAAACTCAATTTCTTTATTAAATTCTGATGAAAGGTCGCGTATAAGTCTTTTAAACTTTGTTTGGATACTTTTTAAAGGGACGAGACTTATTTCAAAAACGTTATCACGTAGCTGTCTTGTTAGTTTCTCAATACTTTCAGAGATTGCAAATAAATCAGCGTTTTTTTCATTTTCTGTAAATAAATCTAAGCGTGCTTGTGCTGTAATAAGCTCGCTTGCTAAATTAATTAATTTATCAATTTTTGAAGATGATACCCTAATGCTTGATATCTTCTTTTCAATATTATCTTCTTGAACAATTTCTTTTTTTGTGTTTTGTTCCACAAAATCCAACTTATTAGATATTTCAATAGAATTTAAATTCTTCTCTTTATTTTCGTCTTTGTCTTTACTTTTGTCTTCATCTTTGTTTTCTACTTTGCCTTCCGTTTCTTCTTCAATAATTTCAATTATCTCATTGAGTTCAATTTTGTTACTATCTTTATTGTATTCAACTAATTTATTATTGAATTTATCACTAAGGAATAAATCATTATTTGCAAGTTGTTGAATTTCAATTATTGACTCGTCAATAACGAAAATAAATACATCTTCAATGACTTCTTTAGAGTTGTCAGTAGCTAAAAAAATGCTCCATGTAATCAAACAATCTTTTTCATCCAGCTCATGTAAATTCGGAATATTTTCTAAGGATGCAAATGCTTTTGCTTTACCAAGAGATACTAATTCATCAATTAAATACAGAGGATTAGTTCCGTTTTTGCAAATATCTTTATTGGGAACAAATTTTATGTAGTATGTTGAGAGCTTTTTTGTATTTTTTTTCTTTATATTACTGTTGTCAACTTCTATTGTTGAATTCTCAGTATCAGATATTTTTAAAACTTCTTCAGTTATTTCTTCAATATTTTCTAATGTTTGTTTGTCTATTTTATCATCAAGTAATAATTTTATTTGATCAACGGCTCTTAGAGTAATGTTTATTAGTTTATGAGAAACATTTATTTTCCCTTCTTTAACAGTTTCATATAAGTTTTCAAGATTATGAGCAAAGTTAGAAATATTATTAAAACCAAACATTGCACCGCTTCCTTTTAGAGTGTGCATTATTCTGAAAATTTCATGAATTTGTTTTTTATTTTCAGGTTCATCCTCTAAAGTTATTAAGGCTTCTTCAAGCAATAAGATTAGTTCATTTGCTTCTTCAATAAATTTTTCACGAAAACTATCCATTACCTAATAACTTTATTAATTGTTTTAAGAAGTTTTTCGGCTACAAAGGGTTTTGTAATCCAGCCTGTAGCACCTGATTTCTTTGCCTCTAATTTCTTTTCCAATTGAGTCTCGGTTGTTAAAAATAAAATTGGAATATGCTGATATTTTTTAATTTTTCTTGCTTTTTTTATAAATGAAATTCCATCCATTTCGGGCATGTGAAGGTCGGTAATTATTAAATCAATTTTTTGACCATTTAGAAAAGCTAATCCATCTTTACCGTTAATTCCTATAAGTACATCATATCCATTTTCTTCAAGTGTAAATTGTAGTACCTCTCTTACACTTTTTGAATCATCGATAAATAATATTTTTTTTGTCATATTTTATATAAAAATTACAATAGAAATTCTTCAAGCCCTGAATTATTAAGGACTTCTATCATTTCATTATTTAAATTTAATTTATAAGTTAAGCTTTTATTAGATTTTTCAAGATACTTTTTTGTTGCAATTAGGAGCTGAATAAAAAGAATATCAATAATTTCAACATTATCAACAATGATTTTGTATTCATTAGTATCATCAATATTGTTTTCTATATCCTTTTTAATTTTTTCTATTGTAGAAATAGAAATATCACCTTCAATATAAATGACTTTTTCTTTGTTGTTATCTCCTTTTTCTACTTTTATTTTATAACCTTCTTTCATATATCTTTTAAAATCAGCCTTGTTTTTGTAATAAATTACTTTTTGCAAATAAACTGTGATTTATTAGACCGTAAATATACATTGTCTGAATAAGCGTTTCCAAATTAATTTGAAAATTATTCTACTTTAAAAAGTTTAAAAAAATGAATTGCTACGTAGAGACACTACATAATAAATGTAGTCTGTATCTTTAATATTTTTTTTCAAATACAAATCAACATGGCATCTCCTTCTGGAAGTTAATATTTATAAAAGATAAATTATATAATAAAAATGATAAGTATAAAATATATAAAAATTATATATATTTTAATAAAATTTTATAAACTGTTGGTAACTAATTATAAAATAAAATTTTATTAACATTATTGTTGATAAAATAGTTTTGATAAAAAATTATTAATGTAAAACATTGTTGTACTTTTGTATTAAAATTATAAAATATTCTGATGCAGTATTTGACAGATATAAAAACAGAAAAGCAATTAAAAGCAGTTTATAGAACATTGGCAAGAAAAAATCATCCTGATATTGGAGGTAATATGCTAATAATGCAGACTATAAATAGTGAATACAATTTTTTAAATGAAATATTTAGAACTAAAAACGGGAATCTTTCAAATATTAAAGAGGGAGATAATGTAATTGTTAATGGCTCTGTAAGTGAAGTAATAAAGGTAATGAATACAATAATTAAAGTACGTTCAATTGTGAGTGGGAGAGAAGCATATTTTAATAAAAAAACAGGAAACTGTATTTCAAATTCGAAATTTCAAATTTCTAGGGATTGAAAACTGATAAGATGCAAAAAAAAGAAAAGAAAATACATACAGGATTTAGGCTTTCAAAGAATAATATTGAATTGCTTGAAGATTTTGAAAAGTCGTTAGGAATTAATAAAACAGGGGTTTTGGAAATGCTTCTTACTGTGGTTGGTAAAAATAAAGAAATTATGATGAAACTTATACAGTCGTCTTTCGTAGGGAAGTAGGAGCTGAGTTTTAGGGGATTAAAATAAATTCAGACCATGCTATTATCTTATCAAAATCTCTTTAGTAAAGCTCCCTTTATTAGAAATAATATTTACAAAGTAAATTCCTTTTCGAGCATTCGGAAGATTTATTGTTTTGCTTTTACCTTTTAAAAATGAGTTAAATACAACTTTTCCAGTAGAAGTGTAGATGTTAATTTCTGCATTTATTGTGTTTTGGGATTCAATGACAATGTAATTATTTTTTGAAAATATATTGATATCCAATTCGGTAAATTTATCGTTTATTGAACTTGTATTTTTCAAAGTGATTTCATTTGATGGCTCCGATAATGAATGTAATGTTGCATTTATTCCATTGGCAAGACTAACTACGAAAATTTTATATGGCTGATCTTCAATAATTAAATCTCCATCGCTATCTTTTGAATTTGCTTTTAAATTAAAGTCAATATTGCTTGCTGTTTTTTGCAATTTTGTAACATTTGCAGTATCAACCATAGATGCATGAATTATATTGAAATTATTTGCCTTTGCGGATTTAACAACAAATATCCAATATCCACTTAGCATTGATTCATTTGTTACTTTGTCAAATTCAATTCTCAAATCCATGCCATTATGTTTGTTACCAACGTCTGATGCTGTAATATCTGTAACTTTAGGTGCTTTAATATGCAATACTGAAATTCCTTTGTTTGATGTTGAAAGTATATTTTCTTTAGCGTTTACTCCATCGGCTACACTTAAAATATAAATTCTGTAAAAAACTGTTTGAGCTATTGGATTGCCTTCAATGTCTGTTGCATTTACAGCCAAACTAAGGCTATGATTATTACCCGTTTTTGAGATTTTAATATAATTTCCTGAACTCACGGAATTTGCATCAGCAACAGAAAAACCATAAGAATCTTGAAGTTTTATAATTAATAATCTGTATTCGGAAATTTTTGATTCATCAACTGCTTTGTCAAAACTAATTTTCATATCACTTGCATCACCATTGTCGTTTTTGTCTCTTGCAACAAGGTTTTGAACTTCATATCCTGTTAGTCCTTCACCTGCTTTTATTCCTGAATCAGGAGAGCTATTAAAAGCGTAATCTTTTAACGT
Source organism: Bacteroidota bacterium (assembly GCA_034723125.1). NCBI lineage: Bacteria > Pseudomonadati > Bacteroidota > Bacteroidota bacterium. The sequence continues at coordinate 22,753 of JAYEOP010000303.1, forward strand.
AAATGATTTTGCATTTGCCGAAACATCAAGTCTTACCCAACCGTAATATTCACTAGAATCAATATCTTCAACTCTGATTCCTAGAAATTTGTTTTGAACACCTTGCCAGTTTCCGTAACCACCATAACTAGCTTGGAAGTTCATTGTACCAAAGTCGTTTATTTTCCAGTTAGGAGAATTAGGGTCAATAAAATCATTCATATTCATAGCAAGTGGATAAAAATAACTACCTGCCGTGCTACCTAATACTTCACAATATTTATCACGAATCAGTCCAACCATTTCCACTGTTCTGTTAGAATCGTCATCCATGCCATAACCTTTGTAAATGCTAAAATCGGAATATCCGTTAAGATCAATATCGATGTCAACATAATTGGTGTCATAAATTGTAGTATCAGGAGTGATATCGTTATAAATTATTTGACCGTTAGCTTTAGGAGCTATTGCCAAAATACCTATTGCCAGTGCTGAATATGCTTTTAAATTGTGGTCAATTTTATTATTATCTTTTTTTTGTTTCATAAATTTGTTTTTAATCATAATTTTAAGGGAGGTTCTTTAAATACATTTCTTTTAAGAAACAAAGATAATGAATAAGATGCAAGGCACAAATTTTTCTGAATAGCCGTAGCTATTGAGAAAAATTTTAACGCAGTCAGATTGTTTATTATCTTTGTTCCCAAAGGGTTTTCAGAGTTTTTCATATACTTCTTTAAAACTTTTTACATTATCCCGATTTGTTTCAATTTTTTTCATTGTCTATAAAAAACTCTGGAAATCTTAATGCGAATGTATTTAAAGAACCTCCCTTAAGCTTCTTAGGTTAGTACAAAAAAAGGGTAAAAGGTAAGCAATTATTGTGAAAAATTTTAAAAATCATAATTTTAAGTTTAGGGGATGTATTTTTTCTTAGTGCAAATTGTGTCTTGGTGTCTTTGTGGCAAGATATTGATAATTAGCCACGAAGGCTCTAAGACACGAAGAATCACAAAGTATGAAACAATTCTTTATATTCAAATGCGAAACTTAAGATATTTATCATTGTTGTCAAAAAAAAATAGAATTAGATAAAATACAGTTTATCTGTTTGAGAATCAAATATAATATTTTATTAAAAAAACAATTCCCTTATGTCGGGGAAAGTGATTTTTGATATACATTTTTTAGCTTTTGTATTAAATCTCGCTTTTAAAAAGTTTTATCAGACAACAATGTAAAAAATATAGTAGTTTTGAATTAGTAATTAAATTCCTTTTATTGAATGAAAAATACACTTATGAAAAAGCTTTTATTATTTTTATTTATGATAATTCCTATTTTTTGCTTTTCGCAAAATTTTTCAAATTCATTTACTAAAGTTGAAACGGTATCTTTTATTACAAAAATTATTAAACCAAAAGGTAATACAGGTTCATTAAGTTCTGTTGGCACTAAAGTTAGTTATACCGAAAATTATTACGATATTACAACAAGAATAAAATATGATTTGAATCTTGCAGATGTAAAAATAAAGAAATCAGTGTCAAAGGTTGTATTGGAATGTAAATCAGGAAAATGTATTTTAAAAAATACTGCATCACATGACAAAAAAGAAGAAGAACATATATCAAGTCTTGAATTTAATACAGATTCTCCCACTGAACTTTATAAAGCTTTTTTGCATTTGAAAACAGTTGTAGGATTATAGAATCTACCCATAATCAAAGCAAGATTAATTCGTGAATAGTAAAAATAGAGTTCAAATAATCTTTCTTTTATTGAATCATTATTCATTATTAAATAGTGCCTCTAAGAAAACTATCAAATTTTGCAGAGTTTTCTTAGAGGCAATAAATATAAGGAGTGTTAAAAGAATAACAGCATATTTCTGTCTTATATTGCAGAATTTCAATAAGATAAAGTAGGAGGTTATGAAATAAATATTTTTTTTGCATCAGAATACTTATTTTTTTGTAATTTTACAGCAATTTAAAAAATAATATATCTTTTATGAAGAAAGTATTACCGGAGAAAACGATTGAACGATTAAGCGTTTGTAGGAGATTACTAAACGATAAAATAAATTTGAATCAAGAATATATTTATTCGTATGAGATTGCTAAATTGTTAAATATTACACCTGTTCAGGTTCGTAGAGATATAATGCTAATTGGATATTCAGGTAGCCCAAGCAAGGGTTATAAAATAAAAGAACTAATAAAAAGAATTGCAAAAATTTTGGACACTAAAGAAGTAACAAATGTTGCAATTATTGGAATGGGTTTTTTAGGAAATGCAATATCAGGATATTTTAAAAACAAAAGAGACAAATTAAAAATAGTAGCTAGTTTTGATAAAGATTCTAAGAAAATTTCTCAATGTTTATCAGATGTGAGATGTCATCATATTGATGATTTTCCTGCAGTTAAAAAGAAGATGAATATTGATATTGCTGTTTTAACAGTTCCTGAGGAAGAAGCATTAGAGTCACTAAACTTCATGATAGAAAATGGTGTTAAAGGTGTTTTGAATTTTACCCCAAAACCTCTTAAAGTTCCTGATGGTATATATTTGGAGGAATATGATATTGTTACTTCACTCGAAAAAGTTACTTATTTTTCTAAGCATTTCTAATTTATCCTCCTCCCTTAAAGACATAAATGATTAAAGTACCCCTTGAAAATGAAAAAAGAGGAAAGGAAAATAATAAAAACAAAAATTATTAGGCAACTAAAAAGGCTCGAAAGCGAAATTGAAGAATTGAAAGAATTGTGTAAACCTATAGCTCCCGAAAATGCAATTGGTAGAGTGAGCAGAATGGATGCAATAAATAATAAAAGTGTAAATGAAGCATCATTAAGAATGGCGTTAAAAAAACAATATCAACTTAACAAATCTCTTAAAAATATTGATTCCTCTAGTTTTGGTATTTGTACAAGATGTAAAAAGGAAATTCCAATTGGAAGACTGATGGTAATGCCTGAAAGTGAAACATGTGTTAGTTGTAATTAGTGTCTCTTAGAAAACTCTACAAAATTAAAAATGTTTCTTTTTGCGATATTTTTATTTTTCTCAAATCACTGATGCAAAGGCATCAGTTCATTTCCAAAAAGTAAAAATCTCATCAAAAATAATTCATTTTATAAAAATAGATAGTTTTCTAAGAGGCACTAATTAATTATTTTACCCAAACTCAGCAATTATAAAAAAATAGAATCAATAGGAAATAATATTTTTTTAAATTATTTTTATATTAGCATATAAATTAGTAATATTGAATAATATAAAATACCTGACAATGAATAAAATTGAAGGCAAAACAATATTAGTAGTTGAAGATGTTGATAGCAATTATAAGTTAGTGGAAGTAATACTTAAAAAAAATGGTGCAGATGTTATTCATACTATTTATGGTAAAGAAGCCATAAAAATATGTAAAGAGAATAAAGACATTGATCTTGTTTTAATGGATATTCAATTGCCTGATATTGACGGTTATGAAGCAACAACTAAAATTAAGGAAATAATTCCTGATTTGCCGATTATTTCGGTAACAGCCTATGCTTCAAATGGTGATAGAGAAAAATCATTCGCTGTGGGTTGCAATGACTACATTCCTAAACCATATAGACCAATAACTTTAATTGAAAAAGTGATCGAACAATTAGATTTAATTGATAACTCAAATTTCTCATAATAATTCTGTGTGGTAACATATAATTCGATTGATCATAATTTGAACTTTGGCACTATGTTTAACGTATTGGTTATTACTCGTTTATACAGAATAACAAAACGTAGCTTATGACCGCTCAGCATATATTTATTATCAGACTGTTATATTATGTAATTTTCTTAGTGCAACTTTGTGCCTTTATGGCAAGATATTGATAATTAGCCACTAAGGCTCTAAGACACAAAGAATCACAAAGTATAAAGCATTTCATTATCTTCGTTTCTTGAAAGAATGTAATTATTAGAAGTTCCCTTTACTTATTCAAGGCAAAAGTTACGAAAATAATTTTTAACGTAGAAGAAGTGAAATAGAAACGATTTATATCGGTAAGTTTGATGTTTAAATTGGTATTATTTTGAGCTGTGAAATAAATAACAAAATATTTTTTATATATAGTTTGGAAACTATATATTTGTAAGAACATTTAATAACCTTTAAAAACAGTTATTATGAACTTAGAATATATTGAACATATTGGAATTGCAGTAAAAAGTCTTGATGAATCAATAAAGTATTATGAAAATGTTTTAGGATTAAAATGTTATTCAGTTGAGGAGGTTAAAGAACAGAAAGTAAAAACTGCATTTTTTAAAGTAGGAGAAACTAAATTAGAACTCCTTGAATCAACAGAAGCTGATGGACCGATTGGAAAATTTATTGACAAAAAAGGAGAAGGTGTTCACCATATTGCTTTTGCTGTTAATAAATTAGAAAACAATCTAAAAGAAGTGGAAGGTAAAGGAGTAAGGCTTATTGACAAAACTCCCAGAAAAGGTGCTGAGGGTTTGGATATAGCTTTTTTACATCCGAAATCAACATTCGGAGTTTTAACTGAATTTTGTGAAAATAAAAATAAAAAATAATGTCAATTGAGGATAAAATAAAAAAATTAATTGATTTGCGAGAGGAAGCTCGAATGGGCGGAGGTGAAAAAAGAATTGCCTCACAGCATGCAAAAGGTAAATTTACTGCTCGTGAAAGAATTGAAAAACTTTTGGATGAAGGAAGTTTTGAAGAAGCTGACATGTTTGTTACGCATCGTTGTACTGATTTTGGAATGGGAAAAAAGAAATATCTTTCTGATGGTGTTGTTACAGGATGTGGTACAATTGACGGAAGGCTAGTTTATGTTTATGCTCAGGATTTTACAGTTTTTGGTGGTTCCTTATCAGAAACGTATGCGAAAAAAATATGCAAAATAATGGATCAAGCCATGAAAGTAGGAGCACCGATAATTGGAATAAACGATAGTGGTGGAGCACGTATTCAAGAAGGAGTGCAGTCTCTTGCAGGTTATGCGGAAATTTTTGAAAGAAATATTTTAGCCTCAGGTGTAGTTCCTCAAATATCAGCAATTTTTGGACCCTGTGCAGGTGGTGCTGTTTATTCTCCTGCTCTTACCGATTATATTATAATGTCAGAAGATACAAGCTATATGTTTGTTACAGGTCCTAAAGTTGTTAAAACTGTTACAGGTGAAATAATTTCTGAAAATGACCTTGGTGGTGCTGATGTTCATTCCTCAAAATCAGGTATTTCTCATTTTAAAGCTAAGGATGAAGAGGAAGGTATTATGATAATTCAAAAACTCCTTAGTTATCTGCCTCAAAATAATTTTGAAGAACCTCCTGTTTACACATGTAACGATCCAATAGATAGATTGGATGATTCATTAAATGAAATTATTCCTGAAAACCCTAGTTTACCTTATGATGTAAACGACATAATTCATTCACTCGTTGATAATGGAGAATTTTTGGAAATACAAAGGCATTACGCAAGAAATATTATTACAGCTTTTGCTAAGTTTAATGGAATGCCTGTTGGTATTGTGGCTAATCAACCGAGTTTTCTTGCAGGTGTACTTGATATCAATGCTTCAAGAAAAGCAGCAAGATTTGTAAGGTTTTGTGATGCATTTAATATTCCTATTGTAACCTTAGTTGATGTTCCCGGATTTTTACCCGGAAGTAATCAGGAATATGGTGGAATTATTATTCATGGTGCAAAATTATTATTTGCTTATGGAGAGGCAACCGTTCCTAAAATTACAATTACTTTAAGGAAATCTTATGGTGGTGCTCATGATGTTATGAGTTCTAAACAATTAAGAGGTGATATTAATTATGCTTGGCCTTCAGCAGAAATTGCAGTAATGGGACCTAAAGGTGCAATTGAAGTGTTGAATCATAAAGAGATTAGTGAAATTAAGGATGAAGAAGAAAAAACAAAATTTATTGCTAAAAAAGAAAATGAATATAAAGATAAGTTTGCAAATCCTTATGAAGCTGCAAAATACGGATTTATTGATGATGTAATTGAACCAAGAAATACTAGATTTAGGATTATTAGAGGATTAGAAAGATTAGAAACGAAGAAAGACAGCAATCCTCCTAAAAAACATTGTAATTTACCACTTTAAATTAATTGATTATGTTTTATCTAATTTCCAAAATAACATTTGATTTTTCAGCAATTTCCGATATGGGAATAACAGTTTCTGTTGTTGGATATACTCTTGTTTTTTTAGCGTTATTGATACTTTATATTATTTTCCAAAATCTTCCTGCATTGGTTTATTTTAAAGCAAGAAGAAAACATAAACAAAAAAGAAATATTAAAACAGGTGAAAAAGAGGACAGATATTATGCAGGGGAGATTAATGCAGCTATTGGAATGGCATTGTATCTTCATTTTAAGGAATTACATGATGATGAAAATATTGTGTTAACAATGCATAGGATGAAAAAAAGATATTCACCATGGAATTCAAAAGTTTATAATTTTGAAAATTTCAGATTTTAAATTAAATAATAGATGAAAAATTTTAAATTTACTATAAGAGGTCATGAATATGAGGTAGATATTCTGAATTGTGAAGGAAATGTTGCAGAAATTGAAGTTAATGGTACAAAATACGAAGTTGAGGTTAATAAAGAAATGCAAAAAACAACAACACCAACTCTTGTTAGACCAAAAATTCCCCTTCCTAAGGGTGCAAATGAAATAAAGAAAAGTACGAATGAAAAAGTCTTTAAAGTTGAAGCACCTCTTCCCGGAAATATTATAAAAGTTATTGCAAAAGAAGGAGACACTGTAAAAAAAGGTGATAAATTGCTGATAATGGAAGCAATGAAAATGGAGAATGATGTTAAATCGGAAAAAGATGCAACAGTAAAAACTATTAAAGTAAATAATGGGGATACTGTTTTGCAAGGTGATATATTAATAGAACTTGAACTTGAATAAATTGTAAAAATGAAAAGCAATATTAACAAGTCTTTTAAAAAGAAAATATCTTTTGCTCATAAAAAACTATTTACTGTTATAGGTATAATAGCTGTATTGGCAATTCTTTCTTATTCTTTTAAAAGTAATAAAAATACAGATAAAAAGAATAAAATAAATACTGATATAAAATTAACAGATCATGCAATTTTTGAAAAACTGATTAAAGGTAAATGGGTTACAAAAGATGAAAAATATAGAATTTCATCTGAAAGTAATCGCTACGTTAATCGTTTTAAAGGATTAGATTTTAAAGCTGATAATACTTTTATTTTAGATTCTATTAAATTCAAATATATTGGTAATTGGGAAGTAAACAATGGTATTATTTACCTGAAATTTAAAGATAAAAGCTTAGGAAAAAGAGATGCGACTTTAGATAAAAAAGGAAATATAATTTCTAACAATCTGAAATTCAAACAATATCCGGGAGCATTTTCAGGTGTGTTTAATTTCTATGAGTTTACAGGTTTTGCTAATGTTACATGGGGACATTTAGTAATGATGATTGTAGGATTGTTTTTTATTTTTCTTGCAATTAGGTTCGATTACGAACCTTTACTATTAATCCCTATTGGTTTTGGTATTTTAATTGGAAATATTCCAATGTTTCAGGTTGAGGGATTTAACTTAAAATTAGGTGTTTATGAGCATCAAAGTGTTATGAATTATCTTTATTTTGGTGTTACAGCAGGTATTTATCCTCCCTTAATATTTTTAGGAATTGGTGCTATGACCGATTTTTCTTCACTTATCTCCAAGCCAAGACTAATGTTGCTTGGTGCTGCTGCTCAAGTTGGTATTTTTCTTACTTTTATTGGAGCACTTATTTTAGGATTTGCTCCACAGGAAGCAGGTGCAATCGGAATTATCGGAGGGGCAGATGGTCCTACAGCTATTTTCCTTTCTTCAAAATTAGCGAATGGAATCAATATCTTAGCTGATGGAACAACTGTTAAAAATTTAATAGGTCCTATCGCTATTGCTGCCTATTCTTACATGGCTTTAGTCCCTGTTATTCAGCCACCTATAATGAAGTTGCTTACGACCAAAAAAGAAAGAAGAATTAAAATGAAACCACCAAGAACGGTTTCCAGATTAGAAAAAATAATGTTTCCTATTATTGGTTTATTGCTTACAACATATATTGCTCCAAGTTCATTGCCGTTATTAGGTATGCTTTTCTTCGGGAATCTTTTAAAAGAAAGTGGTGTTACCAAAAGACTTGCAGATACCGCTCGAAATGCAATGATAGATATTGTTACGATATTATTAGGAGTTACAGTTGGAGCTTCTACACAAGCAGATGTTTTTCTTACTTCTGATTCAATTTTAATATTTACTCTCGGTGCACTTTCTTTTATTGTTGCTACAGCAGGAGGAATTATTTTTGCAAAAGTTATGAATTTCTTATCTTCAAAAGACAATCCTATTAATCCTCTTATTGGTGCTGCCGGTGTTTCCGCAGTTCCCGATAGTGCAAGAGTTGTACAAACGGAAGGCTTAAAATCAGACCCTACAAATCATTTGCTTATGCATGCTATGGCACCTAACGTTTCAGGAGTTATTGGTAGTGCTGTAGGCGCTGGAATTCTGCTGAGCTTTTTATTGTAAAAATGAAATTAATTTATAAAAATAAATCAACTCACAGGTTGATTTATTAAAAAATATGTTGTATGTTTGCAATTGAAATAATCGTGAAAGATAGTTTGTATGCTGTAAAATATACAGATAGAGTTGACGAATTTGAAAACAATAAATTTATTGTAGGTGATGAGCCGAGAGATGAATTTAACAGATTGTTTAATAATTGGCAAGATACTGAATATTTAGAAAATTTTTTTTACAAACACAGTGATGATTTACAGCAAGAATTCTATAACTATATTTCAATAAATGAAGCTATTATTAAAACAATAAAGGAAGTATATGAATTTCAGCAAAAATTATTGTCAATTGCAGAGAATGGTAAAAAAGATTTATTTCAATGTTTACAAACTTTGTTTAAACCCTTGAGGGGACTTCTAATAATTACTTCGCATCAAGATTGTCAGGGTTTTTTATAGACGATTCAGATTTTTGAAGTACTAACGGGATAATGCAAGAAAATATGGAGAAGTATATAAGAAACCCTGACAACCCTTTGGGAACGAAGATAATAAATAATCTGACTTCGCCAAAATATTTTCCAATAGCTATGGCTATTAAAAAATATTTGTGGCTCGCATCTTATTCATTATCTTCGTTTCTTGAAAGAAAGTAATTATTAGAAGTCCCCTTAAATAACTATGAAAAGGAAATATATCCGATACCTGAACATCAAAAGAGTAAAATTTATGGTTCGAAAAAAAGTTGGTTGCGTATATATGCAATAAGAATTGAAGAAAATGTATTTATCATTACAGGAGGAGCTATTAAGCTAACAAAAACAATGAATGAAAGAGAACATTTGAAAAACGAATTGAAAAAATTAGAAAATGTTAAGCAGTTTTTGATTTTAGAAGGCATAATTGATAATGATAGTATTGTAGATTATTTAGAATTAGAATTTTAAACTTATGGCAAACATGAAAAATTTAAACAAATTAGCTTCAAATGATTCAACATGGAAAGAAGAGGCTGAAAGAAGAAAGGAAAATAGAGGATGGCAAGAAAAATCTCAAAGAATTGCTGTAAAAATTCTTAGTACAATTAGAGAAAAAGGAATTAAACAAAAGCAATTAGCAGTGATGATTGGTGTTTCGCCACAGCAAATAAATAAAATAGTTAAAGGTAATGAGAACCTAACATTAACAACTATTACCAAGCTCGAAAATGCATTAAATCTACAGTTGATTTTTAATGAAAATAATACTTATTCTTTTATTAACGAATATTCTTTTAAAAAGATACAATTTATATTAGATATTAAAAAGATAACTCAACAAAAATATAATTATACTCAAGAAAGTGAAGTTTATTTAGAAAATATGCTGAGTGAAAAAGTTGTAAATTATGGAAGAAAACATAAAAATATATCAATTGAGTTTAAGTTAAGAAAAATTTCAACTGAACAGTTTATTGTTTTTCCTGATGCATTTAACAAGAGCAATTCTAAAATTGAAATGAACATAGGATTAAAATTTGGCTTGGATAATGAAAACAAGATATTAATATCATTTGTAAAAGTGTTATTTGAACAAAAGAATAAACCATTTATTGTTATTGAAGTAGCAAATTATTTTGATATTGAAGAAAAAACTTGGGCTAATTTAAATAAAACAGAAAATAATTTGATTATTCCAAAAGCATTTGCATCTAATTTAGTAATGTTTACAATTGGTACATTAAGAGGAGTATTGCATTGCAAAACTGAAAATTCAGATTTTAAAAATTTTATTTTCCCGGAAATAAATGTTGCAGAACTTATAAAAAATGATGTTGAACTGAATTAGTAACAACACTTAAAAGGAGAGGGTTTTCAAAACATTTAGGGAGGTTCTATAAATACATTCGCATTAAGATTTCCAGAGTTTTTTATAGACAATGAAAAAATTTGAAACAAATCGGGATAATGTAAAAAGTTTTGAAGAAGTATATAAAAAACTCTGAAAACCCTTTGGGAACAAAGATAATAAACAATCTGACTGCGTTAAAATTTTTCTCAATAGCTTGTGCCTCCGCTAAAGCTTCAGCGACACGCGGACGGCTATTCAGAAAAATTTGTGCCTTGCATCTTATTCATTATCTTTGTTTCTTAAAAGAAATGTATTTAGTCTTTCTAAGAAAACACCAAATAACAAATTTCAAATGACAAATAAACACCAAATAATAAAATTCCAATTTTTCAAAATGTTTGAATATTAGATAATTGGTTATTGAGAATTATTTGTTTTTTGATGTTTGAGATTTGTTATTTTTAAAATGAATAGTTTTCTAAGAGGCACTATTTAAAGAACCTCCCTTTATATATTCCAACTTATTATTTTTTTACCAAAGTGATAATTTACTTTTGCGAAAATTTGATGATTCCTAGTTGCTGCTTACACAAGTTCAAGCTTTTTATTGTAATAAATAGCATCCATTTTGTCTATTATACCTGATTTTATAAAAATAAAAAAGCCATTTCAAAATTGAAATGGCTTTAAATTTAATTTTGTTTGGTAATTTTACAATTTGTCAATACACTTTTTAATAGTAACAAAAGTATCTTCAATATCATTGTCTAAACCAACACTATATCGTACCAAACCAGGGCTAAGTCCCATTTCTTTTTGCTTGTCTTCAGGTATTTCCGAAGAAGTGCTTTTCCCTGAGTTGCTAAATATAGTTCTGAAATAACCAAGGCTAACTGCTAAGTAACCAACACCTTCGTCTTGCATCATGCTCATTAGTTTTGAGGCTTTTTCAGGGGTTTCTAAATCAATAGCAATCATACCACCAAAACCAAATTCTTCGTTCATCATTGATTTCATTAGTTGGTGTTGTTCGAATTCTTCCAAACCGGGATAATTTACAGAAATACCGGCTTCCTTAAATCTCTTAGCCATAATAGCAGCATTTTTACTATGCTGTTTCATTCTAATGTGAAGAGTAAAGAGATTCTTGTGAATACTTGATGATCTCATTGTGTCTAAAACTCCACCGAGAAGCATACTTGTGCCATCATTTAAATCAAGTAGAGAATCGATAAACTCTTTACTAGCACAAATTGCACCTGCTGTGGTGTCATTTTTTCCATTTATAAATTTTGTCATTGAATAAACAACAATGTCAGCACCTAATTGGAAAGGTGAAAATATCATAGGAGTAAAAGTATTGTCAACAACTAATTTGAGATTATTTGCTTTTGCAATTTTACTAAGCTCTGGTATGTCAGAAATCTGAAGCAATGGATTTGTCATTGTTTCAGTATAAATAATTTTTGTGTTGGGTTTAATAGCATTTTTAACTTTTTCCAAATCTGTAATATTTACAAAAGTAGTGTCGATGTTAAATTTCTGTAAATAATTTTTCATAAAAGCGTAAGAACCACCATAAGAAGTTTCTGTTGCTACAATATGGTCACCCGAGTTACAAATTTGTAAGATAGCGTTTGTAATTGCTGCCATACCTGAACCTGTTACCCATGCAGATTCTGTACCTTCCATTGCTGCAAGGGCTTTGCATAATGTCATGTTTGATGGATTCCAATGCCTGCTATATAAAAATGCTTCTTTTTCACCTTGAAAAGTATCTAACATATCTTCGCCACTGTTGAAGCAAAAGGTTGCTGAATCTGTGATTGGTTGATTTACACCATTAAAAGGACCCATCTGAGAGGTCTTCTCAATGTTTTTTGCCGGATCAAATTTATTCATGTTTTAATTTTTTTAATTTAATGTTTAATAATTTTACAAAATTAATGATTTTATTTGAATTATTCAGTGGAGGTTATTATTTTTTTTATGAATAAATTGTAGCAATTACCTTTCTATTTCCTC
>JAYEOP010000304.1 GCA_034723125.1 Bacteroidota bacterium
AAATTAAAAAAGCAACCTTAGGAAAATTAGTTATTAAAGGAAATATTCCTGAAATGGTAATTTAGAAAATGAATGGAAGAATTGATGAATGAACAAGTAGGCAGTCAGCAGTGAGCAGTCAGCAGTCTCCAGTCGGCAGTCGGCAGTCTTCAGTCGGCAGTCGGCAGTAAGCAGTCGGCAGTAAGCAGTCGGCAGTAAGCAGTCGGCAGTAAGCAGTCTTCAGTCATCAGTCAAATTCCGAATAAATAAATAAAAAGAAGTACTTAAAGTTAAAAGATAAAAAAATTATGGATAAACAGATAAATAAAAAGAAGTGCCTAAAGTACTTAGAGTACTTAAAGTTAAAAGTTTTAAGTTGTGAATTGTAAGGTATGAATAAACAGATAAACAGGAAGAAGTACTTAAAGTGCCTAGAGTACTTAGAGTTAAAAGTTAAAAACTAAAAGCTAAAAGTTGTGAATAAACAGATAAACAAATAAACAAATAAACAGATAAACAAATAAACAGATAAACAAATAAACAATTTATTATATGAAATACCCAAAGAAAGTAACAATTGGAGAAATAACCGTACGTGATGGTCTCCAACATGAGGAAATATTAATTCCAACAGAAGCAAAAATATGGCTTTTAGAAGAGCTTGTACTTGCAGGATTTAAACACATCGAAACAACAAACTTTGGTAATCCTAAAGGAATGCCTCAATTTAAAGATGCCGATGATGTAATGAAAGGAATCAGAAACAGCAAAAAAGTAAAAGACAAACTTGATGATGTTTCCTTTACAGCAATTACCATCAGAGAAAGAGCAATTGAAAGAGCTATTCAAGCAAAATTAGATGGTTACGGACCTGATAGAATTTTAATGATGGTTTCTACAGGTGAATCACATCACAAAATAAATTCAGGTACTTCCTTAGCTAATTATTGGAAAATGGCAGAAAAATATATTCCTAAATGTCATGATGCCGGTATTAAGGTAAACGGAACAGTAAGTACAATTTGGGGTTGCCCTGTTGAAGGTCCAACTGACATGAAAAAAGCAATTGAATTTACACAAAGATGGCTTGATATCGGAGCTGATGACGTTGAACACGCTGACCATGACGGTTCTGCATCACCCGACAGAGTTTATGATTATTTCTCAATGCTTCTGGATTCTATTCCAAATCCTGAAAAACATATTGCTCATTTTCATGTAACAAGAGGTTGGGGACTTGCAAATGTCCTTGCTGCACTACAAGCAGGTATTACTAATTATGAATCTTGCATGGGTGGTCTTGGTGGTCAACCTGCAAATTTTGTTGACAGAGTTCCTGTTTCAGGCACAGGCACTTACTATTACAAAGATGCAAGCGTTGTTGGTTTGGTACAAACAGAAGACATGGTGGTGATGATGGACGAAATGGGAATTGACACAGGTCTTGATATTGACAAAGTATTGGAAATTGGGAAAATGGTTGAAAAAATTATTGGCAGAAGACTTAGATCAGAAACACTTTTAAATGGTAGAATTCCCAAAGAACTAACAGGAAGATAATTTTTATTAAACTTCATGCCTTAGTTACAAATAAATTTTCGTGTTACTTTCTGTCTTTCTGACTTAGTGGCAAATAAAAAAAATAGCCACAAAGACTCTAAGGCACGAAGAATCACTAAAAAAATATTTATGAAAAATTGTGCATTTATTCTTTAATGAAAATAAAAAAAATTCGTGTTACTTTCTGTCTTTCTGACTTAGTGGCAAGTAATAAAGGATAGCCACAAAGACTCTAAGGCACGAAGAATCACTAAAAAAATATTTATGAAAAATTGTGCATTTATTCTTTAATGAAAATAAAAAAAATTCGTGTTACTTTCTGTCTTTCTGACTTAGTGGCAAATAAAAAAGAATAGCCACAAAGACTCTAAGGCTCAAAGAAACACGAAAAAATAAATCTTCGTGTTACTTTCTGTATTTCTGCCTTAGTGGCAAAACAATAAAAACTTCTATAATTTTCAAATTAATTAAATTCATGGACAAAGAATCATTAAACAAAAAAGAAAAAGCAAGATTAATTATTGACTTCTGGCATCGCACAATGATGCATCATGCTATTTGGTTTGCTGAAGTCCAACATCAATTAGGGAGAGAAAAAGCATATAAAGTGTTGGAAACAGCTTACAAAAGAAGCTATGAAATTCAAATGACAAAACTTGGTAAAACATTAGGTTTTGAAATGGATGAAGATATTCCAAAACCATTACTTGATCTTCCTGAAGAAACTATTGATAGCTTATGCCAAAGAACTGCTACAAACTGGCTTGCCAATGATGGTGTTTGGTTTCAGGCTGTTGAATTTGAGCACGGAATGAATGATGCAAAAAGATGTAACGATTCAAGTTGGGCACACTTCTCCCCCTTTGAAGCAATGTCTATAAAAAGAATATTAAAACTTGATGAAAAACCCGGACTTGAAGGATTAAAAAAAGCATTGGAATTCAGATTATATGCTTACGTTAATGAACAAGAAATTGTGGAAGAAACAGAAAATTCTTTTGTATTTAGGATGATAAATTGCAGAGTTCAAGCAGCACGTCAACGTAAAGGACTTGACGATTATCCATGCAAATCAGGTGGATTGGTTGAACATACAACTTTTGCAGAAACTATTGACCCAAGGATAAAAACAGAATGTATTGCATGCCCTCCCGACAAACATCCAAAAGAATGGTTTTGTGCATGGAAATTTATTCTTGAAAAATAAAAGCAAAAATTTATTAGTCAGACTATTTAG
>JAYEOP010000305.1 GCA_034723125.1 Bacteroidota bacterium
CCACAACAAGCCTTCGGGTTTTAAAAATCCGTACAGCCCAAAGCCATTTGTCAATTCTTACTCTGTTTTCTTTCATAGGAGTTTTTTTAGCTTGACTTTAAGGTATTAAAATAATTACAAAATTAAGCAATGTTAAAAGCTTTTGTGAATTATTTGTAAAAAACAAAAACATTTATTTTGCTAAATTAATAAAAACCAAACAAATTTTGATAAATATTTTAAAAATGATAACTTGCCACTGCAATGATATTAACAAGAATTATTTTAATCCTTATTTTATGACAAAACAAATATATTTTATTATCGTATTACTCATAACTATTGGTATATTTTCATTTTCTATTTATAGATATTATCGATTTTTTAAACTTACAAAACCTTTTCCTATTAATAATTGGGGAAAAAGAATTATAATATTTATAAAATTGGTTATAGGGCAGTCAAAGATATTTCGTTTTCCATTAATTGGTTTAGCACATGCTCTTGTGTTTTGGGGTTTTTGCTTTATTCTTTTTGGAAGTATGGAAATGATAATTGATGGAATAATAGGAACAGAACGCATATTATCTTTTTTAGGAGTAGTTTATAGTTTTATAATTGCAGCAGGAGATGTTTTTGCCTTTGTTGTAGGAATTGCAATTATTATCTTTCTTTTTAGAAGAATATTTATGAAAATAAAACGCTTCTCAGGTGAAGAAATGAAAAAAGTTTCTCATTATGATGCAAATATTGCTCTTACACTTATTCTACTTTTAATGATTTCTTTACTTGGAATCAATACTTTTTATTGTCTTGGTAATCAGCATGAGATACAAGGTATTTATCCTGTAAGTATATTGTTAATTCCTTTGTTTGATGGAATGCAAGCATCCTCAATTCATTTTTGGTACGAGTTTAATTGGTGGTTACATATTTTATTGATATTTATTTTTGCCAATGTTTTACCTTATTCAAAGCATTTTCATGTGTTTATGTCTGCACCCAATGTTTTACTTAGTCGTATTGATCCACTTGGATTCATTTACAATATGGAAAGTATAAGCAAAGAAGTAAAATTAATGATGAATCCTGATACTGCATTTGATGAGCAAGAAGAGGAAGGAGAGGTAGAACGTTTTGGGGTGTTGGATACAACTGATGTTACTTGGAAAACTTATCTTGATTCGTTAACATGTACTCAATGTGGAAGATGTACCTCTGTTTGTCCTGCAAATCTTACGGGTAAAAAACTCTCTCCAAGAAAACTGATGATTGATTTAAGAGCAAGGATGAAAGAAAAAGGTTTGGGAATTATTAAAAACGGAAAAGATTTTAATGACAACAAATCATTGATTAGAGATTATATTTCGGAAGAAGAAATATGGGCTTGTACCACCTGTAATGCATGTGCTCAAGAATGTCCTATAAATATTAATCATCCTTCCTTGATTCTTGATATGAGAAGATATCTTGTAATGGAAGAATCGAAATCGGCAAAGGGTATAAATCCTGTGTTTTCAAATATTGAAAATAATGGTGCTCCCTGGCAATATTCACCGGAAGATAGA
This sequence comes from Bacteroidota bacterium, assembly GCA_034723125.1. Classification (NCBI taxonomy): domain Bacteria; kingdom Pseudomonadati; phylum Bacteroidota; species Bacteroidota bacterium. The sequence continues at coordinate 1,548 of JAYEOP010000305.1, forward strand.
ATGCTTTGGGCAGAAGGGCTTGAAGTTCCATTGATGTCTGATTTGATGGCAAAAAATAAAAAGCCTGAATTTTTATTTTGGGTTGGTTCTGCTGGTGCTTATGACGATAGAAATAAAAAAGTAACAAGGTCTTTTATTAAAATTTTGAATCATTTAAATATAAATTATGCGGTTCTTGGTGTTGAAGAAAGTGATAGCGGTGATATAGCAAGGAGAACAGGTAATGAAATGCTTTTCCAAATGCAGGCATTTATGAATATTGAGATTCTTAAAAATTATGATGTAACAAAAATTATTACTTGCGATCCTCATGATTTTAATACTTTAAAAAATGAATATCCTGATTTTGGTGGATCTTATGAAGTAATTCATCATTCACAGTTTTTACAAAAAATAATAAAAGAAGGAAAAGTAAATATAAATTCAGATGCATTAAAAGATAAGAGAATTGTTTATCACGACCCATGTTATTTAGGAAGAGCAAATAATGAATATCAAGCAGCAAGAGATGTGTTAAATGTAATTCCTTCAACAAAAGTGGAAATGGACAAGAACAAAAGTTTTGCTATGTGCTGTGGAGGTGGAGGTGGACAGATGTTTAAAGAAGCTGAAACAGGAGATAAAGAAATTTATATGGAAAGAACAGAACAGGCACTGGAAAAATCACCTGATATTATTGCAACATCATGTCCGTTTTGTATGGTTATGTTTACTGATGGTTTGAAATATAAGAATAAAGAAGAAGAAATAAAAAATTACGATATTGCCGAATTGCTTGAAATTAGCATGGGGATATGAGAAGAGAAGAAATTGTGAAAGTGATATAGAAACCTAGTGATTGTTCTAAAATATTTTTATCCGAACTAAGTATCGTTTGTAACTACACCTCAATATCAAATCAATTTTAATCACTTATTTTATTTCCGTATAAATAAATCTTGCAAATTAGCTGTATGATTGTAATATTTTGAATGTCAAGATGATATAAAGTTGTAGTTGCAAACTACAACTAGTGATTGGTTTGAAATTACAAACAAAAAAAGCCAAAACCAACGAAAATAAGTTTTGGCTTTTTAATATTTTTAAAAATATTATTATTCGCTTTTGAATTTTTTTACTGCATTTACAAGGTCGGGTAATACTTTGTGAACGTCTCCGATAATTCCGTAATCGGCAACTTCAAATACTGGAGCTTCTTCGTCTTTGTTTACAGCAACAATAAAT
>JAYEOP010000306.1 GCA_034723125.1 Bacteroidota bacterium
CATTAAAAGTATCAAAGCTACTGTAGGTATGAGCATAGGTTTTTGAAGTATCTATGGTATTGTCTCCTAAATCCCAAATATTGTAGATGCTGTCGTTATTAATAATGGAACTATTATTAAAAAACTGGAAGTAATTTTCATTAAAGCATTGTTCAGAATCATTGATGCTGAAATTTGTGTTAGGATTGGGTTGGATAACTAACTTAACTTGAGTTAATTTATATGTGCCGCACATATTGCTAGCCTCGCAATAGTAATAACCACTATCACTTAGGTTAGTGTTTGGAATGATTAGGTCGGTTGAATCTGCTCCTGTAATAGCAACACTGTCTTTAAACCATTGGTAGTAAATTGGCTTGGTGCCTATGGAGGAGGTTTTGAGTATAAATGAATCGTTAGCACAAATCTCTACTTTGAAAGGTTCATTAAGTTTTACTAACCATATATCGCTGTTACCGTGATTTCCACTAACATCAATATCATTGGACTTTGTTCCTGATAATATTAAATAGTCTCCGGCACTGTTCTGTATTGCATAACTAGGAGCAACAAATCCAGCATCAGATAAGCTACCTCCCAGATTTATTTCCCATATAATTTCGCCATTATTATTTACTTTAAATACCCAGACATCACTATTCCCGTTATTATTTCCAACATCATGGTCATTTGAATTTGAATAACCGCTAACTAAAAATCCATTATCATTAGTTTGTAAAATTGAATGTCCCCCATCATTACTACTTCCTCCATATCGTTTTTTCCATAGAATATTTCCCCCTGTATCAATTTTTATTATAAATGCATCATTACTTCCTTTTGAATTATCAATGAATGAATTATTTGAAGAAGTATATCCGGTAATAACCAAATCATCTTCAGATGAACAAATACTAGATGCTTCATCAAACAAATTACCACCATAAGTTTTTGTCCATATCATGTTTCCATTTGTATCTAATTTGACAATAACAATATCATTGTAACCATAATTTGTATCAATATCCCCATTTGAAGAAGTAGTTCTACCAACACAATAAATGTAATTGCCTTTTACAAGGATGTCATTACATAATTCATTTATGGAACCTCCAATACATTTTAACCATTTAACATTTCCTCCAATATCGGTTTTAAATATTAACATATCATATCCACCATGATTACCTATGAAATTCCCATTAGTTGAATATGTTCTTCCACCAACAACAATTGAATAGTTATTTATTTTAGCTACACATGAAGCATCATCCCATGAAGTACCTCCTATGCATTTTTGCCATTGAATATTAGCTGTATTATCAAGTAAAATGCTCCAAACATCATGGGCACCACCATTATATCCGCTAACATTACCGCTATTAGAACCAACATATCCTGTAACAAAAATATTGTTTTCATTTAACTCAAGAATTTCTGCAACTCCATCTTGATTAAAACTACCATAACATTTTTGCCAAATAATATTTCCTGTATCATTTACTTCAACAACCCAATAATCAAAACTGCCATGGTTACCCGAGACATCATAATCGTTTGATGCAGTAGTAGCAGTAAACATATAATTATTGCTACTTATTTGAATCAGATTGTAGCTATTATCATATTTAGTACCTCCATAACATTTTTGCCATTCTATTTCAAGTTTTTCTGTACTTGATAGCGAATCTATAATAATTAAATGTGGTTTTTGATTAATTCTTAGTTTCATAATTTCTGTAGAATCAGTTCCACAATCATTACTAACTATGCACCGATATATGCCTGAATCAGTAGCAACCGCATTTGATATATAATAAAAACTATCAGTAGCATTGCTAATAACTTGTCCGTTTTTTTTCCATTGGAATGTAAGTGGCAAAGCACCGATGGCAGAAACAAATAGAGCAGTGCTGTCTCCTATACATAAAGTATCACCGATAGATTGAGTAATAATATTAGGTGGAGTAACCACAGCTACTTGTCTGCTAATGGAATCACTACAGCCAAAATTACTGATGGTTTTTAGCTTTATAGAAAAAGTATCAGCAGTTGAATAATTTACTGTAAAAAAGTTAATTCCTGAGGTATCAATAGACTTGTAATGCCAATATCTTGTGTAACTCCCTGAACCGATAGTTGAATTATCAAGTACATAAAAGGAGTTGGAAGCAAGGCATTGGTTGGTATCGTTTATAGCAAAACTTGCATTGGGTTGAGGATAAACAATAAGCTTTTTGCTAATAGAATCTTTACATCCATGTTGGGAAGTAGTGATAAGCTTTGCATCAAAAGTATCTGCACTTTGATAAGAATGAATTGAATTTTCAAAGTTTAAAGTATCATTATCACCGAATTTCCATAAATAATAAGATATCGAATCATTTTGAATAGTACTTGTGTTTGTAAAAATGAAGTTATTATTTGTAAGGCATTGGGCGGTGTCGTTTATTGAAAACCCAGCTTGTGGATTTGGATAGAAATTGAGGAATAATGTAATGAAACTATCGCAACCATTAACATTCATAATTGTGTCAAAATAAGTCCCGGTATTAAAAAGTGTTTGCCCGTTAAAAATAAAGCTGTCGCAGGTAGTAATTGAAATAGTATCATAACTTGGATAACAACTAATGAATTTTGCAATAAATGCATCATAATTACCACCAAAAGTTGATTGATGCGAACCTGAAGTAGCTATTGCTGTAATTGAATTAGTCATTCCGCTTACATAAACATTTCCATTTTGATCTGTGGAAATACCATAACCATAATCTG
>JAYEOP010000307.1 GCA_034723125.1 Bacteroidota bacterium
TTGTTGAAATAGCAAGAGCCATTTATATTTCTCGCGATAAAATCAAATTTAATATACTCTTAGAATATGTTATTAAATTTAATTCACAAGCTGTTATTAAGCGTCTTGGATTTATTTTAGAAATATTAAAAATTGAAACAAACACAATTGAAGATTTACATAAATTGAAAACAAATTCTGTTGTACTTTTAGATACAGAACTTCCAAAATCAGGAAAAATAAAAACCAAATGGAGTATTCAACAAAATATTGAAACAGAAACCATTAAAACAGCTATCTATACATGATAAAACAGGGAGAAATACAAAGAAAAGCCCGAGCAGTAGGTGTTCGAGACCAGCAAATTGAAAAAGATTACATCTTATCTTGGATTTTGCAAGCTGTGGCTATGCATAACAAATTAGCGAAAGCAATTGTTTTTAAGGGTGGAACAGTGTTAAAGAAAGTGTATTTTCAAGATTACAGATTTTCGGAAGACCTTGATTTTACATTGCTAGATGATAATATTCCCAATCAACAAATCTTTGATTATTTCAATGAAGCATTTGAATATGTGAGAGAAGAAGCAAATATCCCATTAGAAATAATCGACAATAATGAACATCAAGATGGTGGAATAAATTTTTACATAAGTTATATTGGTCCACTTGGCGGAATGAGAACAAATAAACGAGTGAAAGTTGATATTTCGAGAAGTGAAAAATTACAGTTTGAACCAATTAACAAATCTGCTTTTTTAACTTATACTGACCAAGAAGAACACAAATTACTTTGCTACACTCTTGAAGAAATTCTTGTTGAAAAACTTCGTTCGGTTATGCAACGAATGCAAGCACGAGACTTATATGATATATGGTATTTACTTGAAGTACACGGATTAGAACTTGATTTTTATGTGAATGGGTTTATTGCAAAATGTGAAAGCAAAGAAGTAAATCCAAATGATTTTTTCATAAAATTAGAACAACGATTACCACAATATAAAGCTCGTTGGCAAAAATCTATGAAAGAACAAGTTCAAAATTTACCAGAATTTGAGCAAGTGGAAAGAGAAATTATGAGGCATTTAAGAAAATTGGAACTATAAATATGAAAAGTATTTTAGACTACATAGCAGAAGAAACCAACGGAAAGAATTACAAATCATATAAATATTGTTTTGAGAATATTGAAGTACCAAAACTTGAATATGAGGACAAAAAGGATATTATTGTAAAGAAAATTGGCGAAACAGACAAGGGTTTAAAAACAACAAAATCTTTGAGAAAAAGAGCAGAACAAGAGCAAAATAATCCGCTATTCAAATTTTTTCTTGACGGTTCAAGGCGAACATATAAAGTTGATGATATTGCATACGGTAAAAAATTATATCCTGTTGTAGCCGGACAAATTGCCATCGGCACGATATTATTTGATGAGAAAAATAGAACTTAGCCTTAATAAATAATAAATTTCCTGCATAAACAATCAAATTTAGAAACACATTTTATAATTATGATATTTGATTTAAAAATATTTTTATTTATTGACAAAGATTCTTGTGGTATAATTTTATCAATATTAAGTAATTCCTTGCCTGAAACATCAGAAAAACTAACATTAACAGTATTACTTGATAAATTACTTATGTAAATATTATTATTATCCTGATAACATTTAAAATCAATTCTGTCATTGTTTCTTTGATTAATCGAAATATCTTTTGAATAAAAATTATAAACTGTTCCTTCGGTAGGTGTTCCAATAACAGTAATACCTACATCACCAATAGTTAATTTAGGACTATTGGCATTTCCCTCCAACATATATGATTCTGTTTTATCCAATTTATTCCAAATACCAAAATACCCTCCTTTCTCACCATAATAAATCATATTTTCATCTTGAATTAAATTTGGACCAACGTGAATAGTTATTGAATTATCATTCTTCAGAATAACCTGCACAGTTAATGAATCATTAAGTGTTTTTAAATTATAGAATTCTTCATAGAATCCAACATTTTGCCATTCAATAATCAAACTATCTTCGTGCTTAACTAAAATATAAGATTTACTTCTTTCATTATCTTTATACCTATCAATAAAATCATTGTTAAAAACATCAATATATTTATTACATGTAGATAATTGACCAAAGAAAACACAATCAAAACCTAAATAACCATCTCCGACATATAATGAATCATAGATATTGTTCAATAATGTAAAATTAAAGTTTATTGGAATTTTAACTAACGGCTCATCCCAATTTTTAGTAGAAATAGTATCATAGGAATTGAAAGACTTAAATGGTTTAAAATCTGATTTAAAGGTATAATCCTGTCCAAATAATAATCCATTTATAAAAAGTAAAAATATGCTTAATAAGTATTTCATAATATTTATTTTAATTTATATATTTCAAAATTGTGTTTATTTGTATTTATTATTAAAACTTCGTTTTCATTTATAAGTAAGCCCCTGCTCCCATATTTTTTTTCTTTTGTTGGTATTAGATAACTTTTCAATAATTTATAATTTGTTTTTTCAAAATATGATAAATAATAATTTTCATCATAAGTAACTAATCAGTGTCAAAAGTAAAATAAAATACTTGAATAAACAAATTTTTATTCATTTTGGAATACATTGTAAAAATAAGACTTTATTAACTGTGGATAAAAAGAATAAAAATACTTGGATACTTGTGTCTGTATAACTCTCTTTGTTGAAAAATTTTTAGCTTTGGATAAAGACAGAATCATAGTTGAATTGATAAAAAAAGTAGAAGAGCTTACAAAAGAAGTTCGAAGCTTAAAAAATGAGCTTTCTAAATATAAAACGCAAAATACATTTTATAGATGAGTTTTTAAAGGCATAAAGACTTCTGAAAATATCAAAAAGGGACTCTGTAAGAATCCCTTTTCTTTGACTTTTTCTTCAGCCATCAATCATATTTCTAATAAGTTGCTCTCCAGCAGAGCCTATTTCCGTTTAGTTGGACAAAACAAAAGTATATTTGATTTATCATAATTAAAAATATTGTTAAAAAAAACAGCAACCATTTTGTCTATTATACCTAAAAATCGGTGTAAAAAAAATGTGCAAACGGGCTAATCAATTGAATTCCAATTAAGGGACAATTTACCCCCTCATTGAACTAATTGCAAAAGATGACAAGAAAAATCCATTGCAAAACAAATTGTAACTCCAAAAGGAAAATATTGGCAAATTAATGTGAAATTCGATAAAAATAATTAATAATCTTATTACATCAAACAGTATTCAATCTTATTTTTTTAAACATTTCATTACATCCCCCTCATTAATCTTTTTTTCATATATTAGTTGCTTTAAAAATAAATTAAATTTAGGAAATTAAAAGTAAAATTAGTGTATAAAATAGATTCGAAGATTGATATAAATTCAAAAGATTTTAAAAACAACAAAGAAAATTTTTTAAAATTATTTAAAACTTACAGAGAAAGATTAGAAAAAACTTCCAAAGGTGGTAGTGAAAGAGCCATTGAAAAGCATAAAAAAAGAGGAAAATTACTTGTACGCGAGCGTATAAATAAATTGCTCGACCCCAACACTCCTTTTCTTGAACTATCAACACTTGCGGCTTACGACCAATACGATAATGGTTTTCCTGCTGCGGGAATTGTTACAGGAATAGGTGTTATTCATGGAAAAGAAACTATAATTGTTGCTAATGATGCAACGGTAAAAGGCGGTACATACATCAAAGAAACAATCAAAAAACATTTGAGAGCACAAGAAATTGCAATCGATAATCAACTGCCATGTGTTTACCTTGTTGATTCCGGAGGAGTATTTTTGCCTGAGCAATCAAAAGTTTTTCCTGACCGAGATCATTTTGGAAGATTCTTTTTCAATCAATCACTAATGTCGGCACGAGGAATTCCCCAAATTTCAATTGTTATGGGTTCATGTACTGCCGGTGGTGCTTATGTTCCTGCAATGAGTGATGAAACGATAATTGTCAGAAATCAAGGAACAATTTTTATTGGCGGACCTCCCCTTGTAAAAGCAGCAACAGGAGAAGAAGTTACTCCCGAAGAACTTGGAGGTGCTGAAGTTCACACTTCAATATCAGGAGTATCGGATCATATTGCTGAAAATGATACACATGCACTTCAAATTTGTAGAAATATTTTTGAAACAATCAGCAATAAAAAACGCCAGAAATTAGATATTTATCCTATTGAAGAACCTGCTTATGACCCTAAAGAATTATATGGAATAGCTCCTGACTTTCGTAAAATGATAGACCCTAAAGAAATTATTGCAAGAATAGTTGACGGCTCAAAATTTCATGAATATAAAGCTAAATACGGCAAAACAATTGTTACAGGATTTGCACGAATAATGGGTTTTCCTGTTGGAATAATTGCCAACAATGGTGTATTATTTTCTGAATCCTCACTTAAAGGCACACATTTTATTGAGCTATGTAGCGAAAGAAAAATCCCATTAATCTTTTTACAAAATATTACAGGTTTTATTGTTGGTAAAGAATACGAAAGAAAAGGAATTGCTAAAGATGGAGCTAAGCTTGTTCATGCTGTTGCAAATACCAATGTTCCAAAATTTACAATAATTATTGGTGGTTCATTTGGTGCAGGAAATTATGGAATGGCAGGAAGAGCTTACGACCCCAAATTATTATTTATGTGGCCAAACGCAAAAATTTCGGTAATGGGTGGAGAACAAGCTGCTAATGTGTTAATTACTGTAAAACAAGATCAATACAAAGCTCAAGGCAAGGAAATGCCTCAAAAAGAAATTGATGAATTAAGAAAATCTATTATTGACAAATACGAATATGAAGGCTCTGCATATTTCAGTACTTCACGGCTTTGGGATGATGGAATTATTGACCCTGTGGATACCAGAAAAATATTAGCTCTTGGAATATCCATGTCATTAAATAAAGAATTTGATGAACCTAAATTTGGTATTTACCGCATGTAAACAAAAATAAAAAAAAATAATGAATTACAAAACCATAGAATTTGAATTAAAAAATAATGTAGGAACAATATGGCTAAACCGCCCAAAAGTTCATAATGCTTTTAACAACGAAATGTTGTCAGAGGTAATTGATTGTGTAGAAAATGCAAATAATAACAAAGATGTTGTTTGTGTTGTGATAAGAGGTAGAGACAAATCATTTTGTGCAGGTGCCGACTTAAATTGGATGAGAGATGTAGCACAAAATTCTTATGAAGAAAATTATAAAGAAAGTCTGAATTTATCAAAATGTTTTTACACTATTTATACTTGCAAAAAACCAACTATTGCTTTAGTTCATGGTGTTGCAATAGGCGGTGCCAATGGACTTTTAGCGGCTTGCGATATGGCTTATTGTACTAATGATGCTACTTTTTCTTTAAGTGAAGTGAAGATTGGAATTATCCCTGCATGTGTTTCACCTTATGTTGTAAAACGAACAGGTGAATTTGGCTCTAAAGAATTAATGCTTACAGGCAAAAGGATAAAAGGCAAGGAAGCAGAATCTTACCGATTGGTAAATAAATCTCTTGAAGCTAATGAAATAGAGAGCTATGTTGAATCAGTAATAAAGTTATTAAAAACAAGTGGACCTGTATCAATGACTCAATGTAAAGACCTTCTTTTTGAAGTATCAAATAATTTAAGTCTTGATGAAGCCTATAAATATACTGCTAAAATGATTGCTGATATAAGAGCATCGGAAGAAGGACAAGAAGGAATGGCAGCATTTCTGGAAAAAAGAAAACCTAACTGGGTAAAAGAATAAAAAATATAAATATTAAATAAATTTAAGCCAAAACGATAATGAAACTTTTCAATAAAATCCTAATTGCAAACAGAAGTGAAATAGCAGTTAGAATTATTAAATCTGCAAAAAAATTAGGTATTAAAACAGTTTCCATTTATTCCGAAGTTGATACGGATTCCTTACATATTAATCTTGCCGATGAAGCATACTGCATTGGTAAAATTGACCTAAACGAAACCTACCTGAACATTGATAAAATTATTGCTGTTGCAAAAAAATCAAACTGTGATGCAATACATCCCGGTTACGGTTTTCTTTCCGAAAATCCTCTTTTTGTTAAAGCATGCGAAAAAGCAGGAATAACTTTTATAGGACCATCTTCTGATACTCTTGAGATTATGGGTAATAAAATAAAAGCTCGGGAATTTATTAAATCTATTAATGTACCTATAAACGAAGGTATTACAGGAGATACTAAGGAATTACTTAAAGCAAGCAAAACAATTCCTTTTCCATTGCTGATTAAAGCTGCTGCAGGTGGCGGTGGCAAAGGAATGCGAATTGTTCACAATGATAATGAACTTGTAGAATCTATTGAATCAACACAAAGAGAAGCAAAATCTTATTTTGGAGATGAAACAGTTTTTATTGAAAAATATATTGAAGAACCACGACACATTGAAGTACAAATAATAGGTGATAATTTCGGAAATGTCATTCATCTTTTTGAAAGGGAATGCTCTATTCAAAGGCGTTACCAAAAAATTATCGAAGAAGCCCCCTCTCCCACTCTCACTGATAAAGTACGAAAAGAAATGTGCAATTCGGCAGTGAAAATTGCTGAAAAAATAAAATATAATAATGCAGGTACAATTGAATTTTTGGTTGATAAAGACCTTAATTATTATTTCCTTGAAATGAACACCAGAATACAAGTTGAGCATCCTGTTACTGAATTAACTACAGGAGTTGACATAGTGAAAGAGCAAATATTAATTGCTGCAGGAAATAAACTTAGCTTGGAGCAAAAAAATATAAATCAAAACGGACATGCAATTGAATGTAGAGTGTATGCCGAAGATCCTGCTACTAATTTTTTACCTTCTCCCGGAAAAATGTTGCTTTACAAAGAACCAAAAGGTAAAAATATTAGAATAGATACGGGAATTGATAAAAATACAGAAATAAAAAGCTTTTTCGACCCCATGATTTCAAAACTAATTGTTTGGGGTGAAGATAGAAATCAAGCTATTAAGTTAATGTCTGATGCACTTAAAGATTATATTATTCACGGTATAAAAACTAACATAGCTTATCTCATTAAGGTTATAAATCATAAAATTTTTATAAAAAATAATATTTCTACAAAATTCTGTGATGAATATACGGAGACAATTATTAATGATATTAATAAGGATAAAAAAAACACTCCTTCATACATTCCAACAATTGCACTATTACTCTATAAACTCAACACTAATTCCTCAAACACCGCTACAAATTTAGATTATAATGTTTGGAAAATAATTGGTTATTGGAGAGATATTATGTCAGCCAATATTGAATTAGAAGAAAAATCTTTTGAAATAAAAATTAATAGTATTTCTAAAAAGTTTTATGAGTTTGAAATTTCCGAAGAAAAATTTAATTGTAATCTAATTAGTATTGATGATAACGGAAAATGCAAATTTATTATTAACGAAAATTATTATGTCAGCTATATTTCAGAAGACGAAAAAGGAAATTCTTTTGTAAATATTAACGATATAATCTTTAAAGTCAAACGTACTGATATCCTTTCAGATGATTCAACCTCACCTATTAGTGCAGAAAATTTGGGTGAAGATGGCAATAAAATAAAATCACCCATGCCTGGAAAAATCATTAAAATAAATGTAAAGAAAAATGAGAAAGTAAAAAAAGGTGAAGTTTTATTGGTTATTGAATCAATGAAAATGGAGAATAATATTGAATCAAGAATAGATGGCACTGTTAAAGAAATTAAAGTTTCATTAAATGATATGGTTACAAGCGAACAAGAATTACTAAAATTGGAATAAAGGAAAATTTATTTATAAAAAGAGTATTTTAATTTTTACTAAAAAAAACAAATATGTATATAAACGAAGAACATGATTTAATAAGACAAACTGTAAGAGATTTTGCAGAAAGAGAAATACAACCACGTGCTCAAGAACTTGATGAAAATGCAGAGTTTTCAGTTGAACTTACAAAAATGATTGGGGAATTGGGTCTTTTTGGAATGTACTTACCTGAAAAATATGGTGGACAAGAGCTTGACATACTTTCATATATCATTGCAGTAGAAGAACTTGCACGAGTTGACAGTTCACAAGCAGCCACACTTGCAGCACACAACTCACTTGGCATTGGTCCCATTTATTACTATGGTACAGAAGAACAAAAAGAAAAATATCTTCCACAATTATGCACTGGAGAGGCACTTTGGGGATTTGGCTTAACAGAACCTGATGCAGGTTCAGATTCAAGAGGAACTAAAACTAAAGCTGTAAAAAACGGTGATGAATGGACAATAAACGGTTCTAAAATATTTATTACTAATGCGTCATCTCCTATCACAATTGGTTCTGCTATTCAAACTGTTACAAATATTGATGAAAAAGGTAACAAAGAATTTACAAATTTTATTGTAGAGCAAAACACTCCCGGATTTAAAGCTGTTTCCATGCATGGAAAAATGATGTGGAGAGCCTCCAATACTGCCGAATTATATTTTGATGATTGTAAAGTTCCTGATGAAAACATGCTTGGGAAAATAGGCGAAGGTTCTAAAATAATGCTTGACACACTTGACGGTGGTCGCCTTTCAATTGCTGCAATGGGCTTAGGATTGGCTCAAGGTGCTTTTGAATTAGCTTTACAATATGCCAATGAAAGAAAACAATTTGGAAGAGCAATTGTTAAATTTCAAACTACCGCTTTTAAACTTGCCGACATGGCAACAAAAATTGAATTAGCAAGAACATTACTCTATAAAGCTTGTTGGCTTAAAGACAACAATAAAGCCTATGCAAAAGAAGCTGCAATGTCTAAATTATATTGCTCGGAAATAGCAAAAGAAGTTGCCGATGAAGCAGTTCAAATCCACGGTGGTTACGGATTAATGAAAGACTATCCTATTGAAAGATTCTATCGTGATCAAAGATTGCTACAAATTGGTGAAGGAACTTCTGAAATTCAAAGATTGGTTATTGCTCGATATATTAATAAATAAGTGATAAATTAGAAATTTAACAAACCAATAAATTGAAGATTGCTAATCAACAAATAAAAATTACCGAATGTCCTCGTGATGCTTGGCAGGGAATAAAACAATATATTTCTGTTAAGGACAAAAGCGATTACATTAACACTTTATTAAAAGTTGGATTTGATACTATTGATTTTGGAAGTTTCGTTTCTCCCAAAGCTATTCCACAACTAAAAGATACAAAGCAAGTAATTGAAAAATTGGATCTGAGTTATACAAATACAAAATTATCAGCATTGGTAGGAAATCTAAAAGGAGCACAAATTGCATCAGAATTTGAAGAAATAGATTTTATTGCTTTTCCTTTTTCCTTTTCAGAAACATTTTTAAAACTAAACCTAAATACTAACATTGCCAATACTAATGTACTGATTGACAAAATAATTGAGTTAACTCAAAAAACGAATAAAAATATTCTTCTCTACATCGCAATGGCTTTTGGAAACCCCTATGGAGATATAAGCAACATTGATTTACTAATGAAATGGATAGAAATTTTTAAAACTAAAGGGCTTAAAAAACTAATCCTTACTGATGTTACAGGAATTGCCAGTGCCGAAGATATTAGAAAAACATACTCTATTTTAAACAAAGAATTTCCTGATATTGAATTTGGACTTCATCTTCATACTGACATTAATTCTTGGGAAGATAAAATTGATGCTACATGGAAAAACGGTTGTAAAAGTTTTGAATCTGTAATTGACGGATATGGAGGCTGTCCAATGACTAATTATGAAATGATTGGAAACTTATCTACTCAAAAATTATTAGACTATTGTAATAAAAACAATATTAATACTGCCATTAATAATAAAATGTTTAGATTGGCAGTTGAAAAATCAAGGGATATATTTCCTAAATAAATTGAAAATTAAAAAAACAGAATATGCAAAAAGTTGTAAAAAACGCTAAAGAAGCAATTCAAGATATCAAAGATGGTATGACAATAATGCTTGGAGGTTTCGGACTCTGTGGAATACCTGAGAACTCTATTGATGCTCTTGTTGAAGCAAATTTAAAAAATCTTATATGCATTTCCAATAATGCAGGCATTGATAATGTAGGTTTAGGAAAATTGCTACGAAAACATCAAATCGCAAAAATGATTTCATCCTACGTTGGTGAAAACAAAGAATTTGAAAGACAATTATTAAGTGGAGAGCTTGACGTTGACCTTGTCCCTCAAGGTACACTCGCTGAAAGAATTAGAGCAGGTGGAATGGGAATTCCCGCTTTTTTTACTCCAACAGGATACGGTACCGAAGTTCAAGAAGGTAAAGAAACACGCGAATTTGATGGAAAAATGCACATCATGGAAGAATGGCTTAAAGCTGATTTTTCTCTCGTTAAAGCATGGAAAGGTGATACTCACGGGAATCTAATTTATAGGCATACTGCCAATAATTTTAATAATATGATGGCAGCAGCAGGGAAAATTACAATTGCAGAAGTTGAAGAACTCGTTCCTGCTGGCGAATTAGACCCTAATCAAATTCATACTCAGGGTATTTTTGTACAAAGAATATTCAAAGGTGTTAATTACTCAAAACAAATAGAATTTATGACAACAAGTGATTAATTCAAAGTAATTTTTTCTTCTAATTTTAAAATGAAAATAATATGGCTTTAGATAAAAACGGAATAACAAAAAGAATAGCTCAGGAGTTGAAAGACGGATATTACGTAAATCTTGGAATTGGCATTCCCACTCTTGTGGCAAATTACATTCCCGATAATATTAATATAACATTACATTCTGAAAACGGATTATTAGGTATTGGACCATTCCCTACAAAAGATAATGTAGATGCGGATTTAATAAATGCAGGAAAACAAACTGTAACATACAAAAAAGGTTCATCATTTTTCGATTCGGCATTAAGTTTTGGAATGATACGTGGCGGACATGTTGACCTTACTGTGCTTGGTGCTTTTGAAGTATCAGACACAGGAAATATTGCCAGTTGGAAAATACCGAATAAACTAATTAAAGGAATGGGTGGTGCAATGGATTTAGTTGCCAGTGCAAAAAATATTATTGTTGCAATGATGCAAACAGATAAAAAAGGTAACCCTAAACTTTTGAAAAAATGTACACTACCACTTACAGGAGTAAATTGTGTTAAAAAAATTGTAACTAATCTTGGTGTTTATGATGTTACTGACGAAGGATTTGTATTAAAAGAAAGAGCACCGGGAGTTTCAATAGAAGAAATTAAAAAAGCAACCTTAGGAAAATTAGTTATTAAAGGAAATATTCCTGAAATGGTAATTTAGAAAATGAATGGAAGAATTGATGAATGAACAAGTAAGCAGTCGGCAGTCGGCAGTCGGCAGTAAGCAGTCGGCAGTCTTCAGTCGGCAGTCTTCAGTCGGCAGTCGGCAGTCAAATTCCGAATAAATAAAAAGAAGTACTTAAAGTTAAAAGATAAAAAAATTATGAATAAACAGATAAATAAAAAGAAGTGCCTAAAGTACTTAGAGTACTTAAAGTTAAAAGTTTTAAGTTGTGAATTGTAAGGTATGAATAAACAGATAAACAGGAAGAAGTGCCTAGAGTACTTAGAGTTAAAAGTTAAAAGTTAAAAACTAAAAGCTAAAAGTTGTGAATAAACAGATAAACAAATAAACAAATAAACAGATAAACAAATA
>JAYEOP010000308.1 GCA_034723125.1 Bacteroidota bacterium
TTGGTATTATATTCAATAATTTCGGAGGATATGATTTTTACGGAAAAGTTGCTTGTTAAGGATTGATAAAAAAGCATTGTATCTTTGCACTTGAAAAAATAGCAAAATATGAAGTTTGAAGATTACAATATTATTCCTGAGATAAAAAAGAATTTAGAGAAAGCAGGATTTAGGCGACCCACAGATATTCAATATAAATCAATACCTCATATATTAAATTCAGAGGATGTGCTTGCTGTTGCTCAAACAGGTACAGGAAAAACTGCTGCTTTTGCAATTCCTATCATAAACATGCTTCACAAACAAAAAAACATGAAACGCCCTGATGGTGTTAAATGCATTGTTATGGTTCCTACTCATGAACTAGCAAAACAAATAACAGATGTTTTTCAAGAGCTGGGACAAAATACGAGAGTGAAAACATATTATGTTATTGGTGGTGTGGAGCAAGACCCTCAAATTGAAAAATTAGAAAAAGGTGTTGATGTTTTAATAGCCACGCCTGGACGAGTATTTGACCTTGTAAATCAAGGACATCTTAGGTTGTCAAGAATAAAAATCCTTGTACTCGATGAAGCTGATCACATGCTTGACCTTGGTTTTATAAAAGATATTAATGACTTAATAAGATTTTTGCCTAGGAATCGTCAGACTTTATTTTTCTCTGCCACTATTGATGACAAAATTAAAAAGCTTGCATATTCATTGGTTCATAATGCTATTCGTATTCAAATATCTCCCAAAAATCCTGTTGCAAAAAACGTTAATCATTCGGTAGCTTTTATTGAAATGGATGATAAACGTTTTTTTCTTGAACGTGTGGTAAATGAAAATCTCGAAAGCAAAATTCTTGTTTTTGTGCGTACAAAAGTACGTGCAGAGCGAGTGTTAAAAGCAATGGAAAGAGTAGGGATAAAAAGCATGACCATACACAGCGACAAAGAACAGGATGAAAGATTTAAAATATTGGATAAATTTAAAAATGGCGATGTTAAAATGTTAATCGCTACAGACGTTAGTGCTAGGGGTATTGATATTCCCAATGTTGATTATGTAGTAAATTATGACTTGCCCGATAAATCTGAAAATTATGTTCATAGAGTTGGACGAACAGGTAGAGGAACGCAAAAAGGTTTTGCAGTTTCGTTTTGCAGTTCAAATGAAAAAGATATTCTAATAGAAATCCAAGAGTTTTTAAATAGTAAAATTGAAGTATTAAAAATTGACAAAAACGATTATGCAGATACACTTGATTTTACACAAGATACCGATGATAATTGGAAAGCTCTTATTGAAGATGCCAAAGTAACAAAGACTAAGAAGACTAAGGCTAAAACTAAAGCGATGACTAAGAAAAGACGAAAGAAAGCAAAGAAATAATTTGCTAAGTCACTACATCAACAACTCAACTCTCATTACTTCCCTTTCATTTATCAATCTATTACTTTGTTTTTGCAATGGTACTAATGACAATTCCCATCACAGCCATCACAACCCGTATGAGTAATGCTACCTTTTTGTAATTCTTCGGCTGTTGCTTCTCTCATATTACAAACTTCACCTTTAAAGTACAGGTCTTTGCCTGCCAAAGGATGATTAAAATCCATTTTTACTAAATCATCAGAAACAGTAATTACCTTGCCGTCCATTCTTCTGCCTTCTTTATCTTGCATAGGTACAATCTTGCCAACAACAAGTAATTCTTCTTGGAGTTTACCTTCTACTACAAACAAGTTTTTTGGGAGGTCAACAATAGCTTGATCATTTATAGGACCATAAGATTCTTCACTTTTTAAAACGAAATCAAATGTATCATTGTTTTTTAAGTTTTTTAGATTCTCTTCAAATTTTGCTAACATCTGACCTTTTCCAAAAATAAAAGTTAAAGGTTTATCTTCTTTGACTTCTTCTATTATTTCATTAGTTCCTTCTACTTTTAATGTATATGTTAGAGAAACGACTTTGTCTTTTGAAATGTTCATATTACCTTTTGATATTTAAAATATTTAAAATGTTTTTTATTTAGTGGGCAAATATATAGTTATTAATCAATATTAAACAAAAAAATGTGTAAACTTGTACTTTTTAAAAAATTAAAACTTATTGAAAAATGAAAACATTCTTATATTTTCTTCTTGCTTTCTCATTAGTATTGTTTGTTAACTGTGAAAAAGATGAACCAGAACCTAATCCTCCTGCTCCTCCCGCTCCGGTTACTAAATATGAAACAATAAAAATAACCACAGAATATGGTGATATTTTTATTTGGCTGTATGATAAAACGCCTAAACACAAAGAAAACTTTATAAAACTAACAACTGAAAAATATTTTGATAGCATTATTTTTCACAGGGTAATTAATGACTTTGTAATTCAAACAGGTGATCCTACCGGAACAGGAACAGGTGGACCCGGCTACAGAATTCCTGCTGAATTTGATACAAGTCTTAAGCATGTTTATGGTGCAGTAGGTGCAGCAAGGCTTTCTGATAATGTGAATCCTGACAGAGAATCAAGCGGTTCACAGTTTTATATTGTTGAAAATACTGATGGGACTTCTTTTTTAGATACTAAATACACTGTTTTTGGAATTGTATTTTCCGGATTAGATGCAGTTTCTGAAATTGCAGATGTAAAAACAAATACTAAAGACAAACCTATTGATGATGTTCACATGCTTAAAGTTCAAATAGTTGAATATTCAAAAAAAGAGTTAAAAGATTTATATGATTTTGAGATGCCTGAATAAT
>JAYEOP010000309.1 GCA_034723125.1 Bacteroidota bacterium
ATATAATTGTTTACACAGCCTCAGTACCTGCTCATGTTCAAATTTGTGAAGTAACAGTAACACCAACTAATCAAGCAACAGGAGGAGTGATTTATAAGGAAGGTAGTTTCGAGTAAGCAGGACGCAAGATGCAAGATGCAGGATACAAGATGCAAGATACAAGATGCAGGATGCAAGATACAAGATACAAGATGCAGGATGCAGGATACAAGATACAAGATGCAGGATGCAAGATACAAGATGTGCTTGCCTGAATAATGGTACCTTTTTAAAGAATAGTAACGAGCCAATAAATATCAATTCGTTTTTATTGTATTCGTGGCAAAAAAAAACCTCAACAAAAAACAATTCCTTTTCATTAGCGTATTCGTGGCAAAAAAAACCTCAACAAAAAATTATTCGTTTTCATTAGCGTATTCGTGGCAAATAAATTATAAATCAATATTCTTTTGTAACAAAATACAAGCTTTGTTCGTATAAGGAGTAAACAGTTTAAATAACTCAAAATTAAAAAGAAATGAAAAATATAAAACTTGCATATTTAACTTTAATAACATTATTCATAGTCTTTTCGAGCTCTGCTTTTTCCAAAAACAAAGATGATTCTACTTTGGATAAAACACGGAAAATTCAAACAACAAGAAACATATCATTTATTAAAGACACATCACACAAGCTTCCGGGTAAGATAATTGACTTTGATGTAAAGTTAAATAAAAAATCTTATGTAAGATTGATATTCTTTAGTGAGTCAGGAGAATTTATGAAAGTTTTGGAAGAGGGGGGAATGAAAGAAGCAAAAACATATTCCTACAGATTAAAGATGAAAAACCTTTCTCGTGGAAATTACTGTTATATTCTTGAAGTTGACGGTGAATTTTATACAAGATATTTTACAGTACGTTAAAATGAGGCTTCTAATAATTTGTTTCTCATAAAAATAAATTATTAGAAGTTTTTTTTGAAATAAAAGAACTTAGTTCTTATCATCTTTAAAAATTGAACTAAAGTCATAACCAGCTTGCTGAAATTTTTCTTTATTTTTTTTAAAAAACAGTCTAATCAATTCATTAGAAACCGCATAGGTAATTCCATAGTTTATTTCGCTATCTTTATGAACACAAAATTCACCTTGATAGGGTATATTAGGATTTGAATATTCGTATCCGCTTTGAAAAGGTCGTAAAATATATTTGGTATCAATAGAAACAGACTTAGCAATACCAACAAATTCAAAGTTAGGAACACCATCTCGAATTGCAAGTATCATCCCACCACTAATACCTTCATTAAATAATGCATCAATAAGAAATGAGCCTGAGTTGTCTCTGTTCGGGCTACTTACAATTCCTCTGGTTATCATTTTTCTTCCCTTAGGATAGCCAATGATATAAACAAAACTGCCCCATTCAAGATCTTTCGAATTACCAAATTTGTAATTAAAAACTTTTGGTGGATGAACAGTACTTTCAATATCTATTTTGCATCCAAGTACTGCAATATCATTTTTTTCATCAATTGCTAGAATAGAAAGTTCACCACTTCCCGGAATATCAACACCATACTGCTTTTGACCTGTTTTTATAGAAAGACTGAAAATATATTTTTTCGCACCGGAATATAGCGGGGCATAGTATGTAATTATGGTATCGGGAAATGAAGATATATGTGAACAAGTTAAAAGTGCAACATGATTCATGCTAGCTGAAATAATGGTAGCTGTACCACTTTTTGATTTTATGCTTATTTCCTTTTTTATTGAGTTTGCCTCAATAACTTCTTTTGACAAATCATTAATACTTATCTTTTTCTCTTTTAAAAAAACATAAGAAGTATATTCGGCAGTGCAAATTATCTTTTTTACTGATTTAATTATATCTTGCAATTGAGTCGAACAGTTTCTGTAAGGAAATTCACTATCATATTTACCATCTGATAAGGTTGGATATATTTTATTATATGTTTTATTTGAGCAATTGTTTGATAATAGAAACAAAAATACAATTAGCAATATCATTCCAAATAAAGATTTACCATTTTTCATCTGTTTAATTTTTTCTCAAAAATAAGAAAAAAAATCATTATTTTGTTATTTGAAAAAAATGTTTTAATTTAGTTGTTTATTTAAGTTAATTAAAATACGAAATATCATGTTAAAAGATCGATTTACAAACTGGTGGATGCCAGCAATTATTGGAATTATTGCTATCATTTTAGGAATAACTATTTTAGGAAATCCTGATATTACCCTTCTTTTTATTATAAAATATTTAGGATTATCACTTGGAATAACAGGAATAATTGTTGTTGCATCAAATTACTCAAAAAGAGACTCAAACAATGGAACATTTTGGATATGGGAAGGTATTCTTAATATAATTATTGGTATATTTATATTTATTTTTCCAAAATTTTTTGTGAGTGTTTTTACTGCTATTATAGGTATAGGAATTATTATTGTGGGATTACTGTTCTTATTTTATTATTTTAGTACTAAAAAACATTTAGCGAATAAATGGATTTACTTAATAAGTAGTATTTTATTTACCATCTTAGGAATAATAGTATTATTCAATCCATTTGAAGCAGCACAGACAATTTCTATCATTATCGGATTAGTTTTAATTGCTATTGGAGGATTAACTCTTTTTATATCTTACGGTATTAAGTCTGTAGATAAGTCAATTGATGAAGAATTGTGAGTTGTGAGAGATGAGTAGTGAGAGATGAGTTATGAGA